>URCX01000139.1 GCA_900546465.1 uncultured Bacteroidota bacterium
CTTTCAGTTTAATTATGGAAGCTATGATCTTGGAGATACCTATGACTCTTTAGAGGTAAAAGGCAATTCATTAGGAGGTAATCTCTATATAAAAGAGCCTTTATACAGAACGTTAGACTGTAGAGTTAACTTTACAGGTGGAGGCTACTACAAAGCTCTTACCGACAAAATTAAAAGCTATTCTCTCGAATTGAAGAGAAACAAATTAGGTGGCTATTTTGATTTTGAAGCATCTGTATTTAAAGAAGACTTAAACTTTTTAAATACCTTAAAACTTGACTACGGTCTTGTACAGGATAAAAGCAATTTATCAGACGACAAGTCACAGCGCGCTTATTTACTTTCTAACTTTGATTCAAAGCTAGATTGGAACTTCTATAAAAACTAAATTCACTATAAATGAAAAAAGGAATTTCGCAGTGTGAAAGTCGGCTTAGATACGATGAGGAAGCGGGGTTGTAAGGAGAGAAAGGAGGGTTGGGAAGAAAGGATATAAGAGTTTGAAATTACAGGAAAGCGAGTTTTATAAGTGTTGAAACGAAAAAAAATCCATTCACATGCAACAAAACACATACAAGATACGTTAAAAAGAAAGAAGGAAAGTTGTAATTGCCATCATGTAAACGAAGTAATCACATTAAAAACAGAATGTTATGGCTATTGGTTATATTAAAGTAAAGAGAACGATTTCTGTGGGTAAGTATCCGAGAGATAAGTTTTTTGCAAAGGTTTTCAGAGAAAAGCCTATCGATTTGAGCGGAAACGCCAAGAAAATTGCAGGTCATTCCGCTCTGAGAGAGGAAGATGTATTCTCTTTCGCAGGTAAGGCTATCAAGTTGGGATTGCACGGCAAATGCTGAGACATGAGTGTTAAAACGCAGGCTTGGAGAGTCCGGCATATTGTTTGATCGCTCTTTCTTTGTCCCCATTGCAAAGTGAGAAAAGGCGAAAGATATGTTTCCTTCATGAAGTCTGCAGAGTAAGGAAAGGCTTTTACATGGTTGATTTTACGTTTAATATTATATCTTTCCTTTCCTTACTCTTTGAAAAGGCTGTTTTTTGATAGTAAATGCTCTGTGGGCGAGTAAGAAACGGAGCAAAGAGAGTAGAGATAAGGCTTGTTTTAAGTTGTAGATATGTAATATTGTTATTTTTTTCTCAGCTTTCTCTACTCTCTATTCAAGCGGTGATGGGGTAAAAAGAGGGGATAAGATTGCTTGATGGTTGAATATGAAGTATGGAGTTCCTTGTGTTGCTTGGCGGATGTTTTTACTTGTTTTTGAACGCCGATGCAAGGAGTGTTAAGGAAGGATAGTATCATAGGAAATAAACAAGTGGCAGAGGGTCTTTGACAATTTCGGGATAAGAACAAGCAAGAATGGTTTTTCTTTCAAGTTTTTTCAGGCTTTGAAATGCAACTTTCGAGACTCGGACATGCTCTTCTGCTGTCTGATTTTCACAATTATGTCATCAAAAGCAGATTTGGAAAAGTGCAGACTCGGCAGAACGCAGCTTGGAGTAGAAAGTGAGCTTTAGTGCTTTGGTTTAATAAGATGCGGGGAAAGGTTTTTTGTTCATTTCATTGATTTTATAAAGTATTTTTCTCCTTTTCCCGCTTATATCGGCAGAGTGAACAGTCTCTTTCTCATGGTAATTTCCATGTTTGCAGAAAGCAGAAGGAAGATATGAAGTTGTGATTAAGCTGGAAGTAGAGAGCGGAGAAAGTTTTTTGAAGCATTAGGTCTTTTCATAAATACATTTTTTCAGAACTTTCTCCACTATTTTCTCCGGCAAGGGAAGCGATTTTTCTTGACAATGATTTTGAGAATGAGAGGAAAAAAGGAAAGCGGGAAAGGGCTTTATGGAGATATGGTTTTGCCGAATGCCTATTGCGAAAAGAAGGAAATAAGGGGCTGGATATATGAAGATAAGGAAGCATAGAGGAGAGTAAATAAGAGCATTTTTACCGAATTTTATTGTTTTCATGAATGCGTTGCCTTTTTACTATTCTTTTCAGAGGGACTGAAAGTGCGAAAGAACTTTGGGAGAGTAGAGAAATATTCTTGTTGTAACAGTTTACCTTTGATGTTTATCATTTTTTCTCTACTCTCTGTTTTTGAGAAAACAAGGACGAAGACGCCGAATGCAACGACGGAAAGTCTTTTCTCCCTCTCCGTATCTTTCGGTGTTTTGCAGAAATTAAGGTTCGGAAGAGAAAAGAGAGGGAGGGAGAGTAGTAAAAAAAGGAGGAAAAACAATGAGAGCAAAGCGCTTTATCGGAAGGTATAAAGAAAAAAGTATGAAATGAATGCGGAAGAGAGTGGAGAAAGGTATTTTTTCTTGATCATTTGAATTGTAATTAGTTAGATATTTTTCTCACCTTTATCCACTCTCTCTTTTGCATAATGAGGATTAAGAACGAAAGAGTATGAGAGCAAAGAGCGGCAAAGGGAGCAATAAGGATGTTTTTTGAGGAAATATGGTTTTCATCCTACGGGCTTTGTGCATTTCGCCTCTCTCTTTGCCTCTCTTTGCTCTCTTATTCTTGATTGAAAAGAGTGAATGTGCCGATTTCAGCTTCGATTTTGCCTGTCTTGCAAGAAAAATTCCCTGCAAATCAAAAAACTTGAAAAGTCGTGATGAAGCACGGAAAATGAAAATCCCGATTCTGATAAAAAAAATCATATGCAACCACTTATTCCCTTATGCCATAGCAAAAAGAAAGATATGAAATAAGAAAAGTTTGGTGTCAGAAGCTCAAAGCAATATGCTTTGGATGGCTTTTATTTGTTGTCGGCATTCGTTTTCCCGCACTGCTCAATCAATAAGCTTCAAATAAGAGTGTTCAATAAGGCGGAAATAAAAAAAGAAACTGCCGTGTTAATCGAGTTACACGGCAGCTTTCGATATTGTAATATCCCTATTCTGCGATTTACAACAAAGCTTTATTGTATTTTATCAAGCTTTCCAAAGCATTGGTTTTGACGTTAATGTAATCCGTAACGCCTTGTGCGTTGAAGCTTTCCATATTATCGACAGGGTTTCCTGCAACAACTATATGTTTGAAATGCTGTTTCAATGTCGGCAATGTACCGGAAACCAATTCCGGATATTCGTCATCGGAAGAGCATAATACCACTACATCGGCTCCGGATTCAACTGCTGCTTTCGCACCTTCTTCCGGTGTGGCAAAGCCTGCATTGTCCAAGATTTGGTATGCAGCCACTCCGAAGAAGTTTGTTGAGAATTGAGCTCTTGCTTTTCTCATTGCAAGATTTCCATATGTCAACAAAAATACCTTAGGTGTCTTTGCTGCGTTTTCGCTTTCCATTCTCAAGGCTTCAAAAGGTTCAGCCAAACGATTGCAAGGCAAGGTCTTTATATCATTGCCCTTTGCTTTGCATGAACAACATTCTTTCTTTTCGAGTTTTGGTTTAGGCTCGTTCAAATTAGGATATTGGTTTGTTCCCAATATGGTTGTTTTGCGAGTGGCAACGTCTTTTGCTCTCTTTGCAGCGGTTGCCGCTATTGCGTCTTGTATAATGCCTGCTTTGATTGCTTCGACAAATCCGCCCTTCGCCTCTATTTCCTTGAATATCTCCCAAGCCTTTTCCGCCAAGGCATTGGTTAGATTTTCTATATAATAAGAACCTGCCGCAGGATCAACGACTTTATCCATGTAAGACTCCTCTTTCAAGAGTATTTGTTGGTTCGTTGCTATCCTTGTGGAAAACTCATCTGCTTTCTTTAAAGTTACATCGAAAGGATATACAGATATGGAATCTGCTCCTGCTATTGCTGCGCTCATTGTTTCGGTTGTGGTTCTCAACATATTGACGTATGGATCGTAAACCGTCTTATTGTAGAAAGAGTTTTCCGTATGGATGTGCAATTCGTATGCAGTAGGGCATTTAGGGTTGTATTGCTCTACAATCTTTGTCCACAACAATCTTGCAGCTCTCAATTTTGCTATTTCCATGAAGTAATTACTTCCTACGGCAAAGGAGAACACCATTCTGTATCCCACAGAGTGAGGAGCAATTCCTCTTTGTGTAAGATTATACATGTATTCGTTTGCTGCCGAAAGGGTGTATGCCAATTCTTGAACTATGGCTGCACCTGCATTATTGAAAACACTTCCGTTTACGGTTACTACATCGAATGCAGGAATATTCTCTCTGACCAAATTCATTATCTCAACAAATTCGTCATAGCGTTTTTCCAATCCGCCTCCGCAAAATTCACCTGTTTTAAGTGCGCATGTATATGGGTCAAAATTGATTGAGCCTTGTACCTTCTTGCCATCAACGTTTTGAGCCTTCACTTCATCAATGAAAAGCTTTATTGTTTGAAGGTAGTCTTCGGATTTGATGAAGTTTATCTTTATTGCGGAAAGGTCTATTCCTTTCAACAAGGCTTTCATATCCGCAGCAGTTTTCACTTTCTTTGCCACCAATCCGAGAGAAGTAACTCCACGTTTCAAACCTGCCAAGGCAATAGCGTTTGCTGTTGCAATATCGCATTCCATTACGTCTTGACGTATATCCCATGCATTGGTGATTTTTTTGTAACCCCTTACGAAAGGAGATTGTCCCGGATTACCGTTCAAATATTCCAATGTAGCCAAATCTTCCGCTCTGTAATATGGTCGTACATTGAAACCCTCCAAAGTTTTCCAAACCAACTTTTTCTCATAGTCGGCTCCTTTGAGGTCTTTTGCTATTACTTCTTCCCATTCCTTCGTGCTTACTTCGGGAAATTCTGAAAACAACTTATTATTTTCCATTATCATTGAGTGTTTATTTCTTCGGTCTAATCAGTCTGCAAAGGTATGAAGATTTTACCACATAACCCAATTCCAAAGACAAAAAACCAACATCGAGAAGACTTCTTTCCTTTTTGTATTTTTTGAGTTCATGAAAAAGGCTTTCGACAAGCATTCGTCGCATCGGCAAAAAAAGAACACCGTCCGCACAAGCATGTCTGCACAATGCCGCATGGACGGTGTCATTATCAAAAAAATCTATGTTTTCCTTTACTTACCTCCCGTGAGTTCCTTAACCTTTGCCACATCTGCGGCTTGTCCT
>URCX01000140.1 GCA_900546465.1 uncultured Bacteroidota bacterium
CTGCCCATCGCTTCGTTATTTACCGTTATCGTAATTGTAGGCGAATTATCTGCCTCTGTGAAGATTGCCATGAAAGCGGTATCGCTTGTAATGCTTACCGTTCTCGGGTTCTCGGTATTGCCGTCGCTCCAAGCGGTGAACTCGTAGCCCTCATTTGGTGTTGCAGTAAGAGTTCTGACTGCACAAGAAGGACTTTCTATTGCAACACTGCCGTAAGCCTCATCGTTTACCGATACAGACAACTCAAAGGACAAATCTTCCGAAATACGACCTGCAAAGTATGCATTCCAATCACTTGCCGTATAAGCAGCCGAACTGCCGCAAGGAACGGTCAAAGTACAAATGTCAGAAATGTTATAAAATGGATTAGTAGTACTAAGCGGAGGAATACTTGCCAAACATTTGATCGAAGTCAAGCCGCTGCAACCGTAAAACGCAGAGACTCCGATAGAGGTAACACTGTTGCCAATGCTAACCGAAGTCAAGCCGCTGCAATAAAAAAACGCCCAATTTCCGATAGAGGTAACGCTGTTCGGAATGTTTACAGAAGTCAAGCCGCTGCAATAGGCAAACGCAGAGTTTCCGATAGAGGTAACACTGTAAGTAGTGCCATTGTATTCAACAGAACTCGGAATAACGACTTCACCGCTTACGGTAGTATCGCAAGCGGCTACCTTAACGCTATTTGAGGAGGTGATATCGTAATAAAGCGTTTTCCCTTGATGGGTGTAGGAAAAGTCGTATGCCATCGCTTGGAGCGAAAGCATCATCATTGCCACTGCAATTATCGATCGGCACAATGGCTTGCCGAATTTTAATTTTATCATTTTTTCTTGTTTTTATTTCTGCCCAAGTCCCAAAGGCAATTTGTATTTTGCAGGCAAAGCCTGCTTTATTCTCCCTTAGCGTACGGACATAAAAAAACGTGGGACTTGTGTCTTATCGGTGTGTGGTTCTGGACTACCAATATCCTGAATAAGAAAAGCCCACGAAATACATCGTGAGCGTTTCTCGCTTATCTTTTCAGGATATTATTGTATGAAATTGTCCAGATTCCACACGCCAAGTATAAGCAACAACGCTTTATTATGTCATATAAATACGTACTGAATCAATATAAACTCTTTCTTCTGTTACCTCCTTTCTGTAATGGTTTGATTTCAATTTGCAAAAGTATGAATTTTTCATGGTTCAATGCACACAATCAAAAAGAAAAGTATAGAGGGTAGAAAATGTATGAAAGTAAAGAGAGGTACGAGTGAAAAATATAAAGAGTACCCTTTCAATCCGTGTTGTCCAAATAGCCCTATACCCTCTTTACATTCTTTATCAATTCGGCTCCTCTGAAAGCATTGCAGTTTAACGATTTTCAATCCTTTTAACTTCATAGTTCACGAATTTTTCGCCGGAGGGAATTTGCCGAAATTTTGCGAGTATTCAAGGGTTTGGCAAAATATTGTATTTCAATATCTTGCAAACATATCGAAAACCAATCACCCTTGATGAAAATCTTATTACGCTTGTTTTTATCCTTTATGGGAGTAGCGGAAAAAGCCCCTTTTTGTTGTATAAAAAGCCCCTTTTTTATATTCAAAAAGGGGCTTTTTCAATCATTATGCTCCGAGAGAAAACGATGGCATCAAGGCTTTGTTCCGGCGGACTGCAAGAGGGTGGTTCCGAAGAGAGCGGAATATGTTCCGGCTTTATGCTCCGGCTTGGGGGAAGTGCCGTTTCAGCCTCATTTCAAAAATAATAACAGAGCTGTTGCGAAGCCGGTGCCGGCTTAAAACCGGTTTTTCTTCGGTTTGAAGAAAATCAAATCGCAGAGTACTATAAGTAATATTGTGCTTAGGCTGCTTAATCCTATTCTCAACAGGTTTTGCAGGATTTCCGACCAGCGGAAAGTTTCTATCGAAATCAATAAACCTATGTGTATAGTGCTTAGTACGGAGATATAGGCAAGGTAGGGAGCGAAGCCCATATTTGAAGAGGTCGGAATATCGAATGAAGATATTTGTTGATTGGATTCGAAAGATGTGAGAAAGAGCGGTCTTACAAAGCCGGTGAATACACTCACTGCCGTGTGAAAGCCTACCTGTCCCGAAAAAACATCTACGCAAAAACCCATGAGGAATGATAGCAAAAGAACTGCCCATTTCGGCGTTTTATATGGAAGTATCAGAATAAACCAGATGTAAATCATAGGCTCTACATAGCCGAAAAGGTTCACATTGTTCAAAATCAATATTTGAACCGATAGCAAAACAACAAATTGCAAAGCCGTTACGGATATGTTTCTAATCATTCTTCATTCCCCTTTCCAATTGCTCTTGTTCCATTCCGAAAAAGTTCTTCACCACATAGACAAATCCCAATTTGTTGTAGTCTGTCGAGAATTTGATGTTTACATCATAGAAACCGCTGCCTTGATCCTTTGAAAAGTTCTGTATGTATCCCACAACAATGCCTTCCGGTATGTTTTTTGAAAAGCCGCTTGTGATGATGGTATCGCCTTTCTTCAAGGGAATGGAAGATGGTATGTCTATAACTTCTCCTTTTTCATAATTGCCACCCTGCCAAACCAAAGTGCCGACTGCCTGTGTCCTTTTGTTTTTTACGGTTATTTTACTGTCCTGATGCAATACCGTCATGACCAAAGCAAAGTTATCCGTCACCTGAGTAACCACTCCTACAATGCCGTTGGGAGCTATGACGCTCATATTATTTTCTATTCCGCTTGATTTTCCCTTGTTGAGCATGAAGTAATTGTTCCTCTTATTGGTCGATTTTGATATAACCCTTGCTTCAACAAAAGCAAATCTCTGTTTATATACCGTATCATCTTTTATCATTACCCTGTCGGTGTACTTGACATAGGAAGATTCTATCTGGGCTCTAAGCTTTGCATTCTCCTCTGCCAACTCCTCATTCACTGCCGCAAGCGTGAAATAATGACTTACATTATTGCATTTCTCGAATACCCAACCCGATATGTTGTTCGTCATATTCGTTATCATCGAACCCTGAAAATAAGAATTTTGAGAGATAAACCAAATGGCTATTCCCTCCAATATCAGGAACATAAAGACATAATAGTATCTTTGAAAAAACCTAATGAGATTATTCATCGCTCTGTAAACCCTGTTGCAAAATTAGAAATAAATTTTGTGATTAGCCGAAAAAACCATATTTTTGCAGTCTGAAACAATAAAAACAGTGAGAATATGAGAAAGTTAATGTTTGCATTGGTTTGCTTGGCACTACCATTTGCGTTTTGGAGTTGTGAAGACACCGAGGAACTCATCGGAGCCATTGACATCACAATCGGAACAGACACCTACAACATTCCTAATGCCTTTTTCACGGAAGTATCCGGCAGAACCGCCATTGCGGGAAGCAACATCAAGGAAAGTGTAGCCATAGAGTTCAAAGGCTCAAGCGAGAAAACCTATACCCTCGGACTTGGGAAAGACCCTCTTACCGCAGCGACCAATATCCTCAGTATAGGCGATATGGAAAACACTTTGGTGTATATCCCATCTTCCGGAGCAGCAGAAGACGGAATTACGGCGGTATGCGGAACCTTGAAAATAACCGAATACACAAGCACAAAGGTCAAAGGAGAGTTCTCCGGTTACGGAGTAAAGAGTTCGATTATCACATCCGGAAACGTTGATTGGTCGAACTTGCAATCCAATTTGCAAGAAATCAGCGGAACCTTTACGGCAGTAGGAAAGAAGTAAAGTTCAAAAAGGACAAGGGAACATGAAGAGAATACTGTTTACATTTATGAGTTTCGCACTCGGTCTTTGTTTTTTTGCATGCAGCGACGAGAAAGACTTGACCGGTTCTGCCGATTTGACCATAGGCAAAGAAACATATCACATGCCGATTGCCACATATACCGCAGACGATAACAAAACAGCTATTGTCGGAACTAACGTATCCCAAACGGTGAATGTTGATTTCAAAGGCACTCAGGTGCGGAAATACACAATCGGTTACGGTGATAATTTCAAGTCATTAACCGATAATTACCCTTTTGCGGAAGACTTTTCGCCGGAAGCAAACATCTCTTTCCTTTCAACGGTGAACGAAAGAATTGAAGTAACACTTCTTTGCGGAGTGTTGACAGTAACGGAATACAATGCCGATTCCATCGTTGCCGTTTTCAGCGGCGAAGGAACGGACAAGGCAACAGCCAATTCTTTGATAACCGGCAATTCAAATCCCGAAGCCGTTGAACAACAAATGAAAAAGATTTCAGGTCGTTTGACAGCCGTACCACAGAAAAAGGAACAAGAGTAACATTTCGTAAGATTAAGGTTGAATACAAGGTGTATCGAAAATCACTTTCGATACACCTTTTTTTGTATGAACCATGAATGAGGTGTAAGCTTGATAAACGATACCGAGTATCCTATTGCAAATCCTGAATGCAAGTACTATCGTTCGCAAAGCCGTATAGAAAGTAATGCAATCGCTATGTGTTGCTGAATTAACAAAATACAAAGACACACTCTCCTACCTCCTTGATCTTTTTTCAGTTGGTTTTCGGCATATTGCAAGAGATTGAAACACAAATCCTTTGCTTAATCCTTGAATGCTCGCATATTTTCAGGCAATTCACTTCTTGAAAATTTCATCGGCACTTACTCTCTTCAGCTTTCCCCTTGATTATGTGCTTGGCACTGCGGGAAATGAAGTATCTTCGCAATGTGAAGAATAAGACTGATTTTTCGTGAGCATTTGAGGGTTTGGCAACAGTATGAATTTTAATCACTTGCAAAGCCATCGGTAATCACCGGAACCGAAAGGCCGAAAGAAAAAATTCTTTCGGCGTTTTAATTTCCTCAAAGCCCGTTTTAATTTTCTCAAAGCCCATTATAATTTTCTCAAATGCCGTTTCGGTAATGCGGAAATGGCCTTTGCGGCGGCTTTTCCCCTCTCCATAAAATAACAACAAAACCGGACGGCAATGAAATCGGATTTCGGCAGGCCGCCCTGCCGGGAGATGATGCGGACTCCATAAA
>URCX01000141.1 GCA_900546465.1 uncultured Bacteroidota bacterium
TTGAACGACCTTTTGCCTTTCCTCCGCCACCTGATTTCAAGAAGAACGACCTTTGCATAGTAGGCGAAATACGCTTCAAGGTATGGGAAAAATTCAAATTCAGTTTCAGATACCAGTATTCGCTCTTTCCTATAAGGGAAGAGGTGTGGTACTACAACGGCATGGCTGCCGGTTCTCAGGCAGACGGATACAAATCATGGAGCAGGGACTTTAAGAACAACTATATGAGCCTTCGTGTCATTTATATGATAAACGAAAGAAGCAGTAAGGAATTAGACCGTAACATAAGAAGAACATCATATTAGAAATGAAAGAAAGAATAGCATTGTTTCCCGGAAGTTTCGACCCGATCACCAAGGGACATGAAAGCATTGTCGCAAGAGCCTTGCCGATGTTTGACAAGATAGTGGTGGCAGTGGGTTGCAATACTGCGAAACACTCCTTTTTCCCAATGGAAAAAAGAATAGAATGGTTGAAACGAACATTCGAGAAACAACCAAAGGTGGAAGTGGTAACTTTTAACAGTCTGACCGTGGATTTTTGCCGAGAGATAGGAGCGAAATACATATTGAGAGGATTGAGAAACTCTGCCGATTTCCAATATGAGCGTAATATAGCCCGCGTAAACCAAGAATTGGCAGAGGATATAGAGACCGTTTTCCTTATGACCAAACCCGATGACGCTGCAATCTCCTCTTCCTTGGTCAGAGAGATACTCTCCTTTGGCGGAGACGTCTCCAAATTCATTCCGGACAACATCCGCATAGACGCAAAGGAATTGAAATGAAACAAAATCAAAGAACAGAGCATTATGAGCAGGACTGAGTTTAAGCCGGGGACTATGATATATCCTTTGCCGGCTGTTATGGTTTCGTGTGGGGAGAGGAGGGAAGAATATAATATCGCAACGGTTGCATGGACGGGGACTTTATGTACAGAGCCGCCCATGTGCTATATTTCTCTTCGCAAAACGCGGTATTCGCATGAGATAATTTCCCGCACAAAGCAGTTTGTAATCAATCTTACGACCGAAAGCCTTTGCCGAAAGACCGATTGGTGCGGAGTGAAGTCGGGAAGGGATTTCGACAAGTTTGAAGAAAGCGGACTGACTCCCATATCCGCTCCTCATGTGCAGGCTCCATACATAGAGGAAAGTCCGTTGAGCATAGAGTGTCAAGTTGTTGAAATAAAGGAATTAGGTTCTCACGATATGTTTATCGCCAAAGTGGTGGGAGTATTGGCTGATGACAAGTACATAAACAAAGAAACAGGCTTATTCGACTTGGAAGCCGCAGCTTTGATAAGTTATTCACACGGCAAATACTACTCCTTGGGCAAGCAAATCGGCTTTTTCGGCTTTTCAGTTCAAAAGAAAGCGAAAGCAAAAAGGAAATAAATCTGCTTATCGTTCCTTTCTCAATTTGATGATACCGACATAGCTCAGCAGTACTATGTTCATAAGAAGGGCATAGATGATTGCCGGAACTGCTATGCGGGAATCGTTGAATACAAAGGGACTTGCGGCGAGTGCTATGGCTTGTGCAGCGTTTTGCATGCCTATTTCAATGATAATGGTTCGCTTTTCGTTTTTACGTAATTTGAAAAGGCGGGCAAGCAAGGCTCCCATGCTCATGCAGACAAGCAGAAGGCAGAGTACAGCCATACCCAAGCGTCCGATGTTATCCCTTATGGCTGCAAATTCCTGAATAAAGAATACGGCGGCAAGGAGTATCAGGCAGGGGAATGCCGCTTTGGATAGTATTTTCTCTATTTTAGCTGCAATGCGTGCGGCATAACGGCGTGTGAGTATGCCTGCCACAACGGGCAGAAGCATGGTGAAGAAATTCTGAACAAGTAATTTTCCTACGGGTAGCGAAATGCTTTCATCGGCTGCAAGTATGGTGTTGTCAAGTTGTGCCTGCATGATAAGCGGCAGGGTGAAGAGTGTTATGATACTGCTTAAAGCCGTGAGCGATACCGAAAGTGCCACATCACCTTTTGCCAACATCGAAAAGACATTGCTTGAACTTCCACCCGGACAGCAGGCTATCAGGACAAAGCCCACAGCCATGATGGGCGGAAGAGGAAAGAGCTTGGTGAGAAGCACTGCGACCAAGGGTAAAAGCACCAACTGACCAATCAAGCCGACAAGCACTGCTTTGGGTCTTTGCAAGAGAAGGAGGAAATCCTTGCCCTGTAAGCCCAAACCCAAGTCGAACATCAATAAGGTAAGTATCGGCAGAACGATGAATACCGAAGACATATATTTTCTGCTTTAAAAATAAACTGCCGCAGTCTTTTATCGGGCTGCGTTCTCCAAGTAGCGGTTCAAATTGTCGATTATAATATCTATTCTGGCATCGAAACTCTCTCTTGTTGCGTATGCCACGTGCGGAAGCAGCAGTGTGTTCTTCGCCGACAGTAAAGGATGATCTGCTTTCAAAGGAGGCTCCGTTTCATATACGTCCGTTGCAGCTCCGGCTATCTTTCCTTCGTTCAACATTTCCGCAAGAGCGGCATTATCAATCACTCCGCCGCGTGCAGTATTCACTATGATGGCATCGGTTTTGCAAAGCGACAACATATCGCGGTTTATCATATTATGCGTTTGGTCTGTCAGCGGAGTATGAAGGGAAATAATGTCTGAGTGTCGCATTAAATCTTCAAGGCTTGTGTATTCCATTCCCATCTCTAACGCTTCCTTACGTTGCGAACGGGAGTATGCCAAAAGACGACAGCCGAATGCTTTCAATATCCCTGCCGTTTTCAAACCTATTGCCCCTGTGCCGACAATGCCTGCCGTTTTTCCGTGCAACTCTCTGCCTAAGATATTATTACGGGTAGAAAGATTACGTGTGGCACTATCGAAAGGGCTTATCTTCCTATACAAATCCAACATCATTCCCACAGCCAATTCCGCCACTGCCTCAGTGGCATAGCCTGCTGCATTCCTTACCTCTATACCTCTTTCGTGGCAATACTGCATATCTATATGATCCAATCCTGTGAAAGCAACATTCAGAAATTTCAAATCGGGGCATTGTTCCAATACTTCTTTCCTTAATCTGATGTTGGATACTATAAGGATGTCGGCATCTTTCATTCTCTCGATCAATACTGCCTCTTGCTCGTTTCTGTCGGGGAATACAATGAACTCATGTCCCTTTTTTTCATATACTTTTGCCAATTCCTCAGCCTTTTCACTGCTTATACCAATCGGCTCGACTGCAACTATTTTCATAAATACTTATTTCTAAAAATCCTCTTTGCTTTCCGTTTTTCTTCATGCAACAGCGTATGAAAGCAAGTACACTGTTGCGAAAGCAAAGGTACGAAACAATTTCGGAAGCTGCCGCAATGAAAAAAGCCGGAAAGCGATTTTTCAACGACATAAGCACCCCAAGGTAAATAAAATCAAAGCTTTTCCACAGCCTTTCTTGCTTTCATCTTATTATCTCTATCGGAAAGGGATTGTCTTCCATGTCCAACATGGCGTTTATCATGTAAGCACAGAGGAATTCCTGCATTTGTGCTGCTGTTATGCGTCTTTGCTTTATCCTGCCGCTCTCCAATAGTTCTCTTCTTTTGCAACCGTTAAGCAGAAAGCTGTCGGGGGTAAAGTACTCTCTGCCGTCGAAGAATACTATGTTGGAATAAGATGTGTCGGTTATCAATCCGTTTTTCACAATCAGCACATCATCGCATTCCTCACGCTTTTCTCTCAAAGCCTCCAAGGCTCTGCGGTCGGCATACTTGCGAGAATAATCTATACTGTCGCATTCCACCAATTTCAAACGCCTTATAGGGCGAGGGGAGTAGATGGAATAATTCACGCTTTCTATCTTGTCGGAATATAGTATGCTGCATTTGACCACACCTTTGGCAAATTCAGCGGGAATTTGCAGACTTTGAAAATCGAAATACTGCGAAAGCATTCCGCAATCCCGCATTCTCTCTGCATGCCTTCCGGCTTGCAACACTACGGAATTTTCAATCTTCACCGTTTCAATGAACATTTCTTTCATGCTTTTATCGGAACAGAAACCTTTTGCAGTACTTCATTGTATTCCTTATCGCATTCGCTGTTTGTGGTTATACCTCCGCCGCTTCTGAAACGATATTTTCCATCTGCCTTTTCCACAAAACGAATCATCACAGCCGAATCCAATTCCTTGCCATCGAAAAAACCGAATACTCCGCTGTAAAAACCACGTTTTCTTCCCTCGGCACGCCGAATTAAATCTACGGTTGCCTTTTTGGGAGCTCCGCTTATACTTCCGGCAGGCAGGATGGAAAGAATCATGCTGCCGCATCTCGAGAGCCAATCCTCCGGAAGACGAGCCGAAATTATGGAACTCGTCTGCAAGACGGCACCTTTGGCACTGTCAATCCTCTCCACATAACGGAATTTCTCCACTCTGACATCTCGGCATACGCTGTTAAGGTCGTTTCTCATCAAATCCACAATGGTGAAATGCTCTCTAATCTCCTTTTCGTCCGAAAGCAGACACTCTTCCGCATTCTCCACACTTGCGTCTATCGTTCCCTTCATAGGATAGGTGTAAAGCCTTCCTTCCTGCGAACGAACGAAGCATTCGGGAGAGAAACATACGAAGCGTTCCGGCACATATAACTTATATGCCGCCGAAGAAATATGGAATAAAGCCTCCAAATCCACCGACAAATCCACATCCGTTACAGTGGTCAGGTTGCAAAGAAAACTATCGCCCCTCATCAGCCCATGCCTTACCATGCCGAAGCCTCTCTCATACTGCTTTTTATCGCAGAATAAAGGTTTCAATACATCGCCCTGCTCTTTATACCGCCGCAAAGGCAGCCTGCCGGCATTACCTCTTCCCTTTATATCGAACAATACCTCTTTGCTCTCTGTGGGTCGGGGAATGAACAAAGCCTCCTGCAATTCAAAATCCATGGCAAACAAAAACTCCACACCCTTGCGGGCATGGAAGTT
>URCX01000142.1 GCA_900546465.1 uncultured Bacteroidota bacterium
CCGACTACCGCGACTGCTACTGCGGTCTCCGCCTCGCCCTTTAAGTTTACCGCTTGGTAATCCGCCAGATGTTTTAATCGACATACCATTGCTGCAATCGGATACCTGCAAGCATAAAACAAAAAAACGATGTTTGCTTACAGGCTTTGCAAGGAGTGATTATCAAACTATATATCTATCGTGACAAGAGGCAAAGTGTCGAATAGTGAATTGAGCATAAGTTGCCTGTGATTTGAGTTTGAACTTTTGCATGCTTCGCTTTTATTATTCAGAAGGTGGAAATATGCATACAAACTTATGTTCTCGCAGTTTGTGAGTCCGAATACCGAAATGGAACAAAGAGATTAAGGAGGCGAAAGGGTCAAAGATACTGTAAGATAAACATAGCCAAGCAAAAAACCGCAAAAAGATTGAACCGTGTGTCGTATTTTTTTGTTACCTTTGCAAACTCGTTTCGGAGACGTTTCTTTCGGATTTTGTCAAAAACCGAAATACGTTCATTGAAAGAGTTTTATATCAATATATTATTTATTAATTTCAGAATGAGACAATGACAAAGAAGTATGTTTATACCTTTGGCGGCAAGACTGCGGAAGGTAAGGCTGACATGAAAAACTTGTTGGGGGGAAAAGGTGCGAATTTGGCTGAGATGTGCTTATTGGGTCTTCCGGTTCCTGCCGGATTGACGATTACTACGGAATGTTGCACCGATTATTATGACCATAATTGCGAACTTCCAAGTGGTTTGATGGAGCAGGTTTGGGACGGAATGAAGAGAACGGAAGAGATTATGGGAATGAAGTACGGAGACAAAGAAAATTGTCTTTTGGTTTCCTGTCGTTCAGGGGCAAGGAGTTCCATGCCGGGAATGATGGATACGGTCTTGAACATAGGTCTTTGCTCGGATACAATACCCGGATTGATAAAGAAAACGAATAATCCTCGTTTTGTTTATGACTCTTACAGGCGTCTTATTATGATGTACGCCGATGTGGTTATGGAGAAAGCGGAAGGCTTGGAGCCTGCAAAGGGTGTGGGTATCCGCCGTTTGTTAGACGATATGTTGGACGAATACAAGCATTCCAAATCTTATAAATCGGATACTGATTTGACCACAGAGGATTTGCAATTCTTGGCAGAGGAGTTTAAGAAAACCGTTAAGGAAAATCTCGGAGTGGAATTTCCGGATAATGCGGCAAAGCAGTTGGAGGGCGGAATAAAAGCCGTTTTCAAGTCATGGAACGGAAAGAAAGCTGTATCATATAGAAGAATAGAGGGTATTCCTGACGATTGGGGTACAGCGGTTAACGTTCAAGCCATGGTGTTCGGCAATATGGGTGATAATTCTGCAACAGGCGTTGCATTCACTCGTAATCCTGCAACGGGCGAAAACCTTTTCTATGGAGAATGGTTGGTCAATGCACAGGGTGAAGACGTTGTTGCCGGCATAAGAACGCCAAATCCGTTAAACGATGATACGAAGAACGAACAGAATAAGCACTTGCATTCCATGCAGGAGGCAATGCCGGAGACTTATAAGGAACTTTGCAACATTCGTGAGATATTGGAGAAAAATTTCCACGATATGTTGGATATAGAGTTCACCATTCAAGATGGTAAACTCTATATGTTGCAATGCCGTGTCGGCAAAAGAACCGGCGTAGCAGCTTTGACGATGGCAATGGACATGCTTAAAGATGGCTTGATAGATGAGAAAGAAGTTATAAGAAGAGTTTCTCCTACCCAGCTTGATGAATTGCTTCACCCTATTTTGGACACAAATGATGAGAAAAAGCATAAGATTATTGCGAAAGGCTTACCTGCGGGTCCGGGCGGAGCAGTCGGTGTGATAGCTCTCACAAGTGAAGAGGCAATGAGGCTTGAAAGAGAAGGCAAAGACAATATATTGGTAAGAGAAGAGACCAATCCGGAAGATGTAGAGGGAATGCGTGCCGCTACGGGTATTCTTACGGCTCGCGGAGGTATGACTTCTCACGCTGCATTGGTCGCAAGAGGTTGGGGAAAATGCTGTATAGTGGGCTGTGATGCTTTGCAGATAAACATGGATGCCAAAACGATAACTATTGCAGGCAAGACATATAAAGAAGGCGATGTTTTGAGTTTGAACGGAACCAAAGGAATTGTCTATGACGAAGTTGTGGCAATGATAAACGCAACAGAAAATCCTTTGTTCCAACAGTTCATGCAGATAGTTGACAAATATCGTACCATGGGAGTGAGAACCAATGCCGACACTCCGGAAGACGCTCAACAAGCTCTTGACTTCGGTGCAGAGGGTATAGGATTGTTCAGAATAGAACATATGTTCTATGGAAAGAACTCGGAAACGCCTCTTGCGTTATTGAGAAAGATGATACTTTCAGGCTCTACCGAAGAACGTAAAAAATGGTTGAACGAATTGCATCTTCATATCAAACAATCGGTTAAGGGTACAATGAAAGTAATGGACAAGAAGCCTGTTACTTTCCGCCTTATCGACCCTCCTTTGCACGAATTTGTGCCTCACACAAAGGACAAGATAGATTTACTTGCCAATGAATTGAACATCAATTCAGCCGAATTGGAGGACAGAATAGAGGTATTGAACGAGGTGAATCCTATGATGGGATTGAGAGGAGTAAGGCTCGGTGTTATCTATCCTGAAATAAGTGAAACACAATTCAGAGCTTTATTCGAGGCTGAGGCAGAATTGAGAAAGGAAGGCTTCGATCCTCACTTGGAAATAATGATTCCGCTTACCGTTTCGGTTACAGAGTTGAAGAATCAAAAGGAAATATGCGACAAAGTGCATGCTGAGGTCGAGAAAGCGATGAATGCAAAAATTGCATACATGTACGGTACCATGATAGAGATACCTCGTGCAACTTTGGTGGCAGATGAAATTGCCGAAGTGGCAGATTTCTTCTCTTTCGGAACGAACGACTTGACACAAATGACGTTCGGATTTTCCCGTGATGACGTTAACGCCATCATTCATGAGTATCAATCAAAGAAAATCCTGCCTGCGGATCCATTCCAGACCTTAGACCAAGAGGGAGTGGGACAACTCGTAAAACTTGGCGTTGAAAAAGGTCGTTCAAGCAAGGCTTCGCTGAAAATAGGTGTCTGTGGAGAACACGGAGGCGACCCTGCATCGGTGGAATTCTTCTTCCGTACAGGCATGAACTATGTTTCATGCTCGCCGTTCAGAGTTCCGGTTGCAAGATTGGCAGCTGCACAGGCAGCTGTCGGCATGTAAAATCAATCAAATCTCATAGAATGAAGGGGGAGTCTTTTCTTGGGATTCCCCCTTTTGCAAATAATCAGAATAAAACATGAAAAGGATTATCGCAATCGGTATATCGATTTTATCAGGCATGCTTTTACAAGCACAGAGCCTCGATGAAATAATTGCTCATTGCAATCAACAGGCAAAACAAACCAATTCGGCTTACTATGAAGCCCTTATAGAGATAAAAACACAGCAAAGCAAACATAAGTATTTGCATAAGGTGAGCTTCAAAAAGACAAAGACGAAACAACATCTGCCTAAATTCAGCATAATGCAGCTGCATAACAATCTGCCTGACTATCGACAATTCTACGATCAAAGAAATTTTACACTGATTGACTATGCAAGCAATGTGGCAAAGCAATACAGAAAAGAAGATATTGATGTCTTTGAACGGGAAATAGAAGTTCATGCCCTGCACCCCTATATGATGAAGTCGAAACTCTTTGACAAGAAAAAGAAGTATGAACAAATCGCTCTCTTACAGGACACCGTGATAAACGGAGAGATATGCGGCAGAATTGAAATAAGAAAACAGGAAAAGAATAAGACAATTTGGCTTGACAGGCATGAGATTTACACCATAAGTTTGTCGTCTTATCAACCCATGGCAGTGAAATCGGAAATCAGAACTTGCAAACAGGGAACGAAAGACACTGTTCAAAAGAGTTATGAGGTGAATTTCCTCCGTTTGGATCTCAATGCAGCATTTTCCGACAATCATTTCGATTATCGTTCCGACAAATCGCCCTATACATTGCGGTATATGTCTTATTCTGCTCTGAAAGAGCAATGGAAAATGCAGGAGAAAGACCAAAGTTCCTTTGCTTACGGGAATAAGGCTGTGCCATTCCGTTTACCAAACAGCAATAACGAGATAGTCAATCTCGAAGATATGAAAGGGAAAGTTGTAATCCTTGCTTTCTATTACAACAACTGTTCACCTTGTATCCAAATGCTTTCCGATTTGGAGGCGTTGTATCAAAGCTATAAGGATAAAGGCTTGGAGGTAGTGGCATTAAATCCCATAGACAACGGCTCAGACAGTGAGCAATTCAATAATTTCGTAAAACGAAACCACTTAAACTATCACTTATGCAGCGTCCCGCGCAAGACGCTTGAAGAAATATATTTGGTTTATTCCTATCCGACCATATTTATCGTAGATAAGAAAGGCAAAATATGCTTTTCCCATCAAGGCTATAACGCTTTATTCTCGCTGGAAGTGGAAAAAGCAATCAAGAAAGCACTTTAACGAAAGCCATATCGGCATTTATGAAGTTTGAAAGTTCATTTCTTTCAAACAAAGAGGCAGTTGGCAGAAGTCCGAAGTTCCTTGAAACTTTATAAAGGCAGGGAGGGGGTGTCGAAATTGTCGGTGTATGAATATGAGTGCAGATAATGCTTTTCGTCATTGTAAGAATAATCATGATGATATTCGTTAACTGCCGTTCGACAAGCAGTTTCATAGCAAACAATACTTATTGCAAGACATCGAAAATCGTTCGACTCTCAGATAACGGCTTTGGGAGTGATGCCATGACGAAAACAAAAAAAGGGAGGAGGCATCACGCCTTTCTCCCTCATGTTGAATTAAAAATTAAAACCTGAAAAGAATAATGATTTTACTCTTCATGATTATGTT
>URCX01000143.1 GCA_900546465.1 uncultured Bacteroidota bacterium
CGCCGATTGACGAAATTCTTTCGGCGTTTCGTTTTCGCAAAACGGCGATTGCTTGCGATCGATTCGAGCACTTTATAAATCAAAGTATTACAAGAAAGGGCGGAAGTGTTGTTGCTTCCGCCCTTTGGAGTGTTGTATGATTGGGTTTTATTTAATGTAGGCGTTTTTCAGCCTTTTCAAGTCCAAGGGTATGCCTGCTGAAATCTCGAATGGAAGAATACCGATTTTCATATTATCTGCCTTGTTATGCTGTGCAAATGTCAGACGGTAGGTAAGAGCCATGCTTGCGTCCTCGCAAGAAAGTTTCAATCTTATAGGCACAAAGCCTGCTCTCTGATACAAGGCTCCGTCCTGCGGAATGTAGTAAGAGGGTGTTGAGGTGTGATTAGCACCTATCAAAGGCGATTTATAAGAGAAGACATAGACCGAATAGTCGGCTCCTATTCCCACGGAAAGGGAAAGAGAAGCTACAGGATTACTCTTGGAAAAGAAGTAAGAGTAACCGAATGAAAAGGAAAGTCGTCCTGAGGTTGAAAAGCATTTACCGTTGTCGTTTTCCTTCAACATTCCATACTCCACTGCTGCGTCCAAATCGAAGAACAAGCCTGTCACCTTGTGCAGGTAAATGTGTCTGTCGCCTAAGCTTATGCCCCAAGTCGGCAAATCGATTGCTGCGACTTTGTCATTGTTACCGAATAGAGCCATGGATACATAGGGCTCGTTGATTTTCAAAAATCTTTCACTTCCCGAAAAAGATTCTTGTGCATTCAGTCTGCCTGCAAATATGCTTGCAATGAAGCAGACACAAATAATACTGATTTTTTTCATTGTTTGAAATTGTTTTTAGTTGAACTTATTATTGTCTTACGACTATTTACTACCGGCAAATGTACAACATATTTTTCATATATGGAACAAAAAAAGATTTATCTTTCTTTTTAAATGATAATACAGGCGTTTATACTTGGGAAACAGAGGATAAGGGAAGTCGGAAATGTATATGGAAATTCTTTTACGGCTTAGGATTTGCTTTATTATTTGCTTTTATTCGGGGCTTTGTCTTATAGAATTTGTATGAAAAGGCGGAAAACGAATGCTCTTTATGTTGTTTTCGTCCGTTCTCCGGCATTTCGCCATATCGATTGGCTGCAAGCATGCCGAAAAAGGCAGTTCCCCTCATATCTATCGCAGAATTATTATAGGAATTACCGATCGGGATATTTCGCAAAAGGTGAAATGAAAAGGGTTTCGGCATTTGATTTTATAAAGACTGAGGCATAGGATTTTGAGACGAGATAAGCAGAGAGCTTATTCGTTTACTCTTATTTTGAGTGTGTCGTATGCCAAACGGACATTGGCAGGCAGTTCACGATTAACGGCTTCGTGAAAACCGAGGAAATGACTTATGTGCGTAAGATAGGCTTGCTTTGGTCGGAGACGCTCTATCAATACAAGGGCTTCTTGAAGGGTGAAATGGGAGAAGTGTTCCTCTTTTCGCAATGCATTAACGACCAAACAGTCCAAGCCGTGGAGCTTTTCTATTTCCTTTTCGCTTATTGTTTTTGCGTCGGTTATGTAAGCGAATTTACCTATACGGTAAGCAAGAACAGGCAGAAGATGGTGCATTACTTCTATGGGTTGAATGCGAAGTTCGTTCACATGTATGATGTCTTCGGATGTGATTTCCCTAAGGTCGAATTGCGGCAATCCGGGGTACTTGTTTTGTGTGAAAGCGTATGCAAATTCGCCTCTTATGCCTTCTGCGGCAGGCTGATTGGCATAAACAGGCATCGAGGCTTGCTGCAAATAATTGAAAGAGCGAACCTCGTCCAATCCTCCTACATGGTCTCTGTGGGAATGGCTTATCAAAATGGCATCAAGCCGCGATACATTTTCCCGCAACATCTGATAACGGAAATCAGGTCCCGCATCAATAGTCAGCTGCGTCCCTTTGTCCGAACGTATCAGCACGGAAGAACGCAGACGCTTGTCTTTCTTGTCCTTGGAAAGACAAACCTCACAGTCGCACCCTATAACGGGTACTCCCTGTGAGGTTCCTGTACCTAAAAATGTTATTTCTAAACAGCCCATTTCAACCAAATCGCACCCCAAGTAAATCCCGCTCCGAAAGATGTAAGAATAAGGTTATCGCCTTTCTTAAACTTATGTTGGTTTTCGTACATCAACATAGGGATTGTGGCAGATGTGGTATTGCCGTACTTTTCTATGTTCACTAACACCTTTTCCGGTGAAAGCTCCAAGCGATTACCTGTCGCCTTTATTATTCGCAAGTTTGCCTGATGGGGCAAGAGGAATGCGATATCATCGGAAGTCAGGTTGTTTCGCTTCATTATCAATTCAGTTGCCTCTGCCATTTTCACCACAGCCCATTTGAACACCGCTTGTCCTTCCTGATAGATGAAGTGTTCTTTGGCATCTACGGTCTGATGGCTTGCCGGTTTAACGGAACCGCCGGCTACCTGATGCAAATGCTTGACTCCTTCCCCGTCGGAGAAGAGAACCTCGTCCATAAGTCCGTATGGTTCTTCCGTTGCTTCTACCAATACGGCTGCTGCTCCGTCTCCGAAAATAGGACAGGTGGCTCTGTCTTCGTAATTGGTGATTGCCGACATTTTCTCGGCACCTACAACGATTGCTCTCTTGACAAAACCGGATTCAATGTACTTTGCGGCAGTCGTAAGCCCGTAAATGAAACCCGAACAGCCGGCATTGACATCAAAACCGAAGCCATGCTTAACGCCGCACTTGTGTGCAATCACGTTAGCCGTCGCGGGGAAAACCATATCCGGAGTTACCGTGCAACAAATTATCAATTCGATTGTATCGGGAGATATATTCTTTTTCTCGAAGATACGTTTTACGACGATTTCCGCCATATCCGACGGACCTTTTTCGCCTTTCAGTATGTGTCGTTCCTTGATTCCGATACGCGTCATTATCCATTCGTCATTCGTATCGACCATTCGGCTCAACTCATCATTCGTAAGAATATAATCAGGAACGTATCCCTCAACTGCTGTTATGGCAGCCCTTATCTTAGACATCTTCTAAAATTCTTTATTGTTTATTGCCCGTCCGACAAAGCTTCACGCAATTTCTCGATTATGCCCGATTCTGAAATTGTTTTGGACTGCAATACCATGCTTTTGATTGCTTTTTCATTTGAAATACCGTGTCCGATTATCACCACGCCATTTGCTCCGAGCAATGGTAAGCCTCCGTATATTTCATAATTGAATCGTGCAATGTAATCGTCGAACAACTTCCTTTTGACTATCACTCTGGCAAATGCTTCGGTGTGTTTCATCAAAAGATTACCTACAAAACCATCGCAAACCATCACATCGACATTGCTTTTGAAGATTTCAATCGGCTCTGCATTGCCTACAAACTCATAATGCTTGCTTCCTTTCATCAGACTGAAAGCCGCATGGGTTTGTGCGTTGCCTTTCTCTTCTTCTTCGCCTATGTTGACCAATGCTACTTTCGGTTCGGCTATTCCCAATGCACATTTGGCATACATGCTTCCCAAAAGTCCGAATTGTTCCAAGACTTCCGGCTTGGCATCGGGGTTTACGCCTACATCGACAAGTACCGTTACTCCGCCCTTTTCCTTAGGCACCAAAGCGGCAAGGCAAGGCCGTATTATGCCTTCCATCGGACCAACGGAATACATGGTTCCCACCAACATGGCTCCCGTACTGCCTGCACTGGCAAAGCTGTCTATGCGTCCCTCTTTCAAGTATCTGAAACCTACTGCAAGACTTGAATCAGGTTTATGGGCAAATGCTTTTATGGGTTTGTCGTGCATATCGATTACATCTTCGGTATGCACTATCTCAAAAAGATTTTCGTCTTCGCCCTGCTCGGAAATAATCCGCAATATATCGTTCTTGCGACCGAAAAGGACTATCTTATCATCGGAAGACAAGTCCTTAGTCGCCGCTATTGCACCACGTACAACCGATTCGGGAGCAAAATCGCCCCCCATTGCGTCCAATCCTATCCTCATGGTGTCGGGTTTTACGCGTCTGCCTCTTTCTTAATGGCTTCCTTACCTCTGTAATATCCGCATTCGGGACATACTCTGTGCATTTGTACTGTCGCTCCGCAGTTACTGCAAGTGGATAATTGTACGCTCTCAACTGCGTGATGTGTTCTTCTCTTTGCTGTTCTCGTTTGCGAGAATCTGCGTTTTGGATTTGGCATATTAGCTTATTGTTTTTAGTTGTTACTCAAAATTTATTTGTTTCAGAACATCCCATCTCGGGTCTGTTCCTCTTTCTTCTCTCAATTCTGGAGTGTTCAATATATCTGTCATTTCCTGACCGCAAACCTGATTGTTTCCTTCCACCTCTCCATGCACACATCTCATCGGTTTGCTCAACATGACATACTCGTAAATGAGCTTACTCAGGTCAAAAGAATGTTCGTTATGCGGTATCACACACATATCTTCGTCGGTTTCCTCATATTTGTCGCCGAATCCGACGTAGTATTCCTGCTCCAAGTTCAAAGGAATGGACATTTCCTCCATGCAACGGTCGCATGCAACGACTATCTCGCCTTTGATTTTGAACAAAAATACCAACTGCCGCTCACTCTTCTCCATTGTGAAATCCAAAAACAAGTCTGCGTCCAAAATATCCTCTGCTTCAAACTCTTCAAACAGCCTTCTATCTATCCGGAACTCGTATTTATGAGTGCCGTTCGCCAGACCTGCAAATTTCACTACGTATTTTTTGCCCATAAATTCAAAAAAATCTATGCTCGTTTACGAGTTTGCAAAGGTACATCTTT
>URCX01000144.1 GCA_900546465.1 uncultured Bacteroidota bacterium
TTTGATATAGGAAATGATGGTTGGTGTAATTTCTCTGCGTTTTTCCCATTCTGCTTGCAGATAGAGCAATGTGCGTGGAGGGACGGCTTGTTCATACTTGTTTAGTTCGTTCAAGTCTTCGGCAGTGCTTATGACTATTTTCAGTTCATTGGCAAAGACGAGGTTTTCTCTAAGTGGCGGAAGGCTTTTTTTGGGAGATATACAAACCCAATCCCATTGCCCGCTGAAAGGAAGGCTTGCAGAGGTTTCGAGCCAGAGCTTACGGTTTATGGAATGCAGGGCTTGGCAAAGGGGTGTGAGCTTGTGCATAAGGGGTTCGCCCCCTGTTATCACTATGTTTTCGGCTTCGCTTTCTTTTACTTTGGAGGTCAATTCGGCAATGGTCAACCACTCGGCAGCGTCCATGTCCCATGTTTTTTTGCTGTCGCAAAAAGGACAGTGTACGTTGCAACCGCTTAATCGAATGAAGAAAGCGGGCTTGCCTGTATTGTATCCTTCGCCTTGAAGGGAGTAAAAAGTTTCGGCAACGGGCAATATTTCGCCTGTTTCGCAAAGAACTTTGTTTGCTTTATCCATAGGTAACAATAAAAGGCGTGAAAGTTTGGTTCACGCCTTGTTTCGCATTAAAGAATTGCTTTATTCGACTTCGTAAATCTCATGTTTGTATGCTTTCATAGTGTTGTCCAACAATGAAACTATCGTCATAGGTCCTACACCTCCCGGAACCGGGGTTATGGCTTTGCATTTAGGTGCAACTTCATCGAATTTTACGTCTCCGATGATTTTGTAGCCTTTTTCATTGTCGGCTTTCACTCTGTGGATACCTACATCTATTACGACAGCTCCCTCTTTTACCATGTCGGCTGTAACAAACTCCGGCTTGCCTATTGCAACTATGAGAATGTCTGCACTGCTACATATTTCTTTTATGTTTTTGGTTTTGGAATGGCAAAGAGTTACGGTGCAGTTTGCTTTCTTTGAATTACGGCTCATCAAAATCGCCATAGGAGTACCGACGATATTGCTTCTTCCGAGTACAACACAGTGCTTGCCTTCGGTCTCTATTTCGCTGCGTTCCAATAATTGTTTTATTCCGTATGGTGTTGCCGGTATGTAAGTAGGCATGCCGAGCATCATACGACCGCCGTTTGATGGGTGAAAGCCGTCCACATCCTTGCTTGGGGCGATGGCTTCAAGCACTTTTCTTTCATTTATGTGCTTTGGCAAAGGCAGTTGAACGATGTAACCGTCCACTTCCGGGTCTTTGTTTAAGAAGTCAAGCGTTTCCAACAACTGCTTTTCGCTTATGGTTTCCGGAAAACGGTAAACAGATGAAGTGAAGCCCACTTCTTTGGATTGTTTCTCTTTGCTTGCAACGTAGGAAAGGCTTGCTCCGTTTTCTCCGACTATCACGGCAACCAAATGCGGAGGTCTTTTACCTTCGGCAAGTATGTTTTGAACCTCTTGTTTGATTTCTTCTTTGATTGTCTTGGCAATAATCCTGCCATCAATCAAAATAGGTTTTGAATTATTTTCCATATCCTTATTTTTACCTCCTTCTTATGTTTCTCATGCTATTAAACTTGTTGCCGCTCATCATTTTCATCATCTTGCGAGTCTCTTCAAATTGCTTCATCAGACGATTGACTTCCTCTATCGTAGTGCCGCTTCCTCTTGCTATACGGCGACGACGCGATGTGTCTATCTTGGCAGGGTTCTTTCTTTCGTATGGAGTCATGGAACCTATCATGGCTTCGATATATTTGAAAGCGTCATTGTCTATTTCCACATCTTTCATCATCTTACCCAAGCCGGGAATCATGCCTACCAAGTCTTTTAAGTTGCCCATCTTTTTTATCTGTGCAATCTGCGAAATGAAATCATCGAAATCGAACTCGTTGGATTTTATTTTCTTTGTAAGGCGTCGTGCTTGTTCTTCATCGTATTCCGCTTGTGCCTTTTCAACCAAGGAAACGATGTCTCCCATGCCGAGGATACGGGAAGCCATACGGTCGGGGTGGAAAACATCCAAGTCTGCCATCTTTTCGCCGAGACCGACAAACTTTATCGGTTTGTTTACAACGTGCTTTATTGTCAACGCAGCACCGCCTCTTGTATCGCCATCGAGCTTCGTAAGTACAACTCCGTCATAGTTGATTTTCTCATTGAAAGCTTTGGCAGTGTTTACGGCGTCCTGACCTGTCATTGAATCGACAACGAACAATGTTTCGCTCGGGTTGATTGCTTGCTTCACATTGTAAATTTCCGTCATCATCTGTTCGTCAACAGCCAAACGTCCGGCAGTATCGACAATCACGACATCCATGTTCTTTGACTTTGCAAGAGCAATGGCGTTTTGAGCAATGCGGACAGGGTCTTTCGATTCTTCTTCCGTATAAACCTCCGTGCCGATTTGTTCACCCAAAACCTTCAACTGCTCTATTGCGGCAGGTCTGTAAACGTCCCCTGCGACAAGAAGCACTTTCTTGTTCTTTTTCGTTTTCAGAAAATTCGCAAGTTTGGCAGAGAAAGTCGTCTTACCGCTACCTTGCAAACCTGCAATAAGAATAACAGCCGGCTTACCGTTAAGGTTTATCCCCTGACTCTCGCCACCCATCAATTCCGTAAGCTCGTCCTTCACGATTTTGACCATCAACTGTCCGGGTTCGAGAGCAGTAAGGACATTCCTGCCCAAAGCCTTTTCTTTTACCGTTGCACAGAACTCCTTCGCTATGGAGTAGCTTACGTCCGCATCTATTAAAGCCTTGCGAACCTCCTTCAACGATTCGGCTATGTTTATCTCGTTTATCTTTCCTTTACCCTTGATTACCTTAAAGGCTTTATCGAACTTTTCTGATAGATTTTCAAACATATATCCTACAAATTCACTCTTGCCATACGGCTGTTTCGTCCTGCAAAGATAATCAATTTCTTTTGTAAACCACGTACTTCTCTCTGATTTTCTTGTATTCGTCCAAGCCTTTGCTCCAAGTCTTTCGTATTTCTTCCTCGCCGAGGTGAGCCTTTATCTGTTCTTTCAGCTCGTTCGTTCCTGCCAATTTATCGAAAAAAGCGTTGAAGAATTTATCCTTGTTCTTGCAATGCGAATACATATCCGTCAGAAACGAAAGGTTCAGTTGCCGTTCTTTTATTTCAAGGTTCTCTTTGCCGTAACATTTCTCGTTCTTGTATGGCGGGTTCTCGCTTACACCCTTTATCGAGCGAGGAATAAAGCAGAAAGCCGTATCCTCGTAGTTCGGAAAGCCTATGATTTCAAAAGGTCTGTCCGTTCCCCGTCCTACGCTTACCGTTGTACCCTCAAAGAGACACAGAGACGGATAAAGAGCAACAGCCTTTGCCGTCGGCAGGTTCGGACTCGGAGCCACAGGCAACCTATATACCTCTTCCATATCGTGAAACCAAGCCTGCAAAGGTACTAAGGTCAAATCGCAATGACACTTCCCTTTCAACCACCCCTCACCGTTTATCATCAAAGCATATTCCCCTATTGTCAAACCATACACAACGGGAACGCAATGCATGCCTACGAACGACTTGTATTCCGATTGCAAAACCGGACCATCGACAAAATCATTTGGATTGGGGCGGTCGAGAACGATAACGGGTCTGTTGTTCTCGCAACAAGCCTCCATGACGTAATGCAACGTAGATATATATGTATAGAACCTGCACCCCACGTCCTGTAAGTCGAAAAGCACTATGTCGCACAGTTCAACCTGTTCCTTTGAAGGCTTTTTATTCTTGCCGTAAAGCGAAATCACATTCACACCCGTCTTCAAATCCTTTCCGCTCTTCACACTCGCACCCGCTTCCACATTTCCCCTGAAACCATGCTCCGGAGAAAACACACAAACCACATTCACACCTCTTGCCAAAAGCGTATCCAACAAATGCACATACGCTCCCTCGGAATTTCTCACCACAGAGGTCTGGTTTGCCACGATACCGACTTTCTTACCCTCCAATAATGGCAGATATTTTTCCATTCTTTCGGCACCGAGTTTGAAATCATTTTCTTCTTTCTGTGCATAAATGCCTGTGCAACAAAATGCAGCAAGCAAACACAGTACAAAAATTTTCTCTCTTTTCATATCCGCTTTATATAATCTGCTGAATTCCACTCACAAATGCAACTTATCGGTTAGACCATTTGTAATGGTTGCAAAGTTAGCGAAAAAATATTCAAGAGGAGTTGGAAAACCGAGTTTTCCCTTGGTTCATTTGGTGTCAGTTTCTCTATCTCTTCTCTTGTCGATGACTTTGCCTCCTTTCTTTCAAGTAAGGATAGCCGACACATATTGGTTGCTCTGTCATTTATGGTAAGCAATGCTTTCTTATGCTTCTTGCCTATTACTGTATCGAATTCAAGGTCTCCGAAACGTGTCTTTGCGTCCACTATGGTCGGTCGTTCCTCTATGCCTGTTCTGTCTTTAATGATACCACGTTTATCTTTGGCTGCTCCTCGTTTCCTATACCGTCTCCCTTTATGTCTGAGATTCCTGTATAGCTTACCTCCTCGCTTCTTATCTTCCCAAATGTATTGGTAAATCCTTTTAAAACTGACACACTTTACCCCTTTCAATTTACAACGCCCTGTTATCTGTTCGGGACTGTAATCCTCTTTCAACATTGTCTCTACAAGTAGGCATATCTCTTTTGTGAACTTGATGGACTTAGGCTTCTCTTTCATTCTTCGTTCATATTTGCGTTGTGCAAGCTCGGCTCTATATTGTCCGCTACGCTTATCGCAGTTCCGCTTTAATTCACGACTAATCACAGATTTATCTTTGCCGATA
>URCX01000145.1 GCA_900546465.1 uncultured Bacteroidota bacterium
ATTCGTTGGCGTGTATCTTGGGGGTGAGACCATATCGCACTCCTGCTTCAAGCATGCGGTCTGTCTCTTCAACAGTAAAGAAACCCGTGTCGCAGAAAACGTCTATGAAGTCAGCCAAACGCTCTTTTGCCACAAGGGGTATCATTTCGTTTATGACCAAATCCACAAACTCGCCTTGTCTTCCTCTGTATTCCATAGGTACTCCGTGTGCTCCGAGGAAATTTGCCTTTATGGTCAATGGGGAGTTCTCTTTCAATCGACGTATTACTCTTAACATCTTCAACTCTGCCTCTGTCGTCAATCCGTATCCCGATTTTATTTCCACGGCTCCGGTACCGAGGTTTGTTATTTCTTGCAAGCGTTTGTATGCATCTTCGTATAATTCGTCCTCATCGGTTTCCTGCAAGCGTTTTGCAGAGTTCAGAATGCCGCCTCCGCGTTTTGCGATTTCCTCATAGCTCAATCCGCGTATCTTGTCTATGTATTCTATTTCGCGAGAGCCTGCATAAACCAAGTGGGTATGCGAATCGCAGAAAGAAGGCAGCACGAAACATTGTTCGGCATCGATGATTTTGTCGGCGTTATGCTCTTTCAATTCGCTCATCTTGCCGAAATCGGCAATCTTATCGTCTTCAACAATAAGGTAAGCGTCGTTTATGCTTCCTACTTCTGCCATTGCCTCTCCGCATACGGCTTCACGAGGGGTTTCTTCCGTCTGCACAAGGCATTTTATGTTCGTTATCAGTGTTCTCATATTGCTTTTTGTGTTTATTTTATTTTGATTGATAATGTCATTCCTATATTAGGAGCTACGCCTGCAAAGCAGGGATATGCGAAAGGGGCGAGTGTGGCTGAGAGATCGTCGTTTATGTTGAAGTCAAAGAGATGTCCGTAAACCATTGCATCGACAATGTTCAAGAGATAGACGGCTGCCGAAAGCATTATACCGAGTTGAAAATTCTTATCGTATGCCTGATGCAAGGCAAGTATGCCTTCGTTGCTGTATGTAGCGTAATCGGCGAGCAATTCGGAAGTATTACCGTTCAAACGGTTATAATACTCATCTTTGAACTTGATTGAGTTTTGATAATTGCTTATTGCGAGGTAAGCTGTCGCCGCTCCAAGGCTGTAAATGACGGGAAGTTTCCATGTTTGTTTGTTATAAACCTGTCCCATTCCCGGAAGTATTGCCGAATAAAGCGTTGCACGCTTTGCCGAATGAGGTTTGCTTTGCGTAGTGAACTCTTGCGAGAAAAGATTACTGCCCACAAGGAGCAGCATTAGTGCAAATAAAAGGCATTTGCGAGGGTTCATCTTTTATTTTCCGCTTTCCAATAATGCGATTATGCGTTCAAAGTCTTTGTCATTCTTGAAGGCTATGGTGATTTTGCCTTTACCTCTTTGGGAACGGCTTATTTCGATTTCCGTATCAAGTTTGGCTGACAATGCTTCGCGTCTTGCAAGATGAAAATCGGGAAGTTGTTTTTTCTTACTTTGTCCCTGCTGCTGTTTTTCTCTGCTTTGCTTTGCCAAATCCTCGACCTGACGAACGGAAAGTCCTTTTTCGATAATCCGTTTCATCATTTCGATTTGCTCGCTATCGGATTCCAGATTGACCAAACAGCGTGCATGTCCCATTGAAATTTGATTATTGCGAATTGCCAACTGCACTTCTGCCGGCAGTTTCAAAAGTCTGAGGTAGTTGGTTATGGTTGAACGGTTCTTTCCTATCCTTTCGCTCATCTGTTCCTGCGTAAGATTACATTCTTCTATCAGTCCCTTCAAAGCCAAAGCTATTTCGATGGCATTCAAATCCTCTCTCTGGATATTCTCCACCAAAGCCATTTCCATGACTTCTTTCTTGGTTGCAATCCTTATGTATGCAGGAATTTCGGTTAGTCCTGCTGCCTTTGCGGCACGGTATCTTCTTTCGCCTGCAATCAAGACATATTCCCCGTTTTCTTTCATTACGGTTATAGGAACGATGACTCCATTCTCCTTTACCGATTGTGTAAGTTCTTCAAGAGCCTGTTTATCAAATTCCTTTCTCGGTTGCTCGGGATTAGGCTTTATTTTGCTCAAAGAAATGTAACTCAACTCGGCAGCAAGCGTGCCTATATTGTTATCATTCCTGCTTACGGGAGTTCCACCCAACAAAGCTTCCAAACCTTTTCCCAATGCCGATGTCTTTTTTGCTGCCATATTTCCGTTTTATGCTTTTGCCGTGTTTTTTTCTATGATTTCAACTGCCAGATTCATATAATTAACCGCTCCTGTGCAACCTGCGTCGTACATAATCACGCTCAGACCGTGGCTCGGTGCCTCTGCCAATTTGACGTTATTGTAGATAATCGTATTGAATACCACTTGTTGGAAATGGTGTCGCACATCTTCTGCCACTTGTTTGTTCAAGCGTAAACGTGCATCGAACATCGTAAGCAGTATGCCTTCGATTTCAAGAGAGGTATTAAGCCTGCTTTGAACTATTCTTATGGTATTAAGCAATTTTCCCAAGCCTTCCAATGCGAAATACTGGCATTGAACCGGTATAATCACACTATCGGCAGCCGTAAAGGCATTTATGGTTACCAAACCCAAAGATGGAGAACAGTCTATTATTATATAGTCATACTCGTCCTTTATGGGAGCGATTGCATTTCGCAATTTCTCTTCTCTGTCTTCAAGTTTGGGCAATTCCACCTCGGCTCCCACAAGATCTATGCTTGCAGGCAGAAGATAAAGATTGGGTGTATCCGTTTCCACTATTGCTTCACGAGCCTCGGCAGAGCCTATCAAACATTCATATATGCCTTTCTCCACACTCTGCGGCTCTATACCTACACCGGAAGAGGCATTGGCTTGCGGGTCTGCGTCTATAAGCAATGTTTTCTTCTCCATCACAGCCAGAGCCGCACTCAAATTGATGGCAGTGGTGGTCTTTCCCACTCCGCCTTTCTGATTTGCAACAGCTATTACTTTCCCCATCTTTCTTCTCCTTGTGTTTTGCAAAAAGAGCTGCCCCATAAAGCAGCTCTATATTTGCTTATCGCTCAATGTAAATACTAATCGAACTTAATGTTTTCAAACTCCTTTTCAAAGCCATCGTCGCTTCTTTCTGCCTCATCGTCATCAAAAACAGGTTCTTCACCCGTTTCAACGAAAAGAATCACACCTTCAAGAGCATTTTTGAACTTGGAATAATCTTCCTTATACAGAAATATCTTATGTTTCTCGTAAGAGAATGTGCCACCATCGTTATCGAACTTACGTTTACTCTCTGTTATTGTTATGTAACGCTCGCCCTGCTTTGTTTCCTTCACATCAAAAAAATACGTTCTCTTACCTGCTTTTACAGCCTTTGAAAACACTTCTTCTCTTTCTCTCTCTTCCATTTTTGATTCGATATTCAGTTTTTATCCGTTGGCAAAAATACTAATTTATTTCCGATTGTCAAGATTTGCCTCTTCAAAAAAAGCATTTTTCCACTAAGCCTTTGTTCCATAATCCCTTAATCCGAATATGGAACTACCGATTCGCACAAAGGTACTACCCTCTTCCACAGCTATTTGGAAATCATGCGACATTCCCATGGACAATTCGCAAAAGCTATCTTCCTTTTCATAATATTTGGCTTTGATATGCTTGAACAAATTGCTCAAATGCCTGAATTCTTTCCTTGTTTGGTTCAAATCATCGGTTACCGAGCCAATGCCCATCAAGCCGCAAATTCTCACATTCTCCAACATCTTGAATTCTTCGCTTTCCAACAATGCCTCCAAGTCTTCATCATCGAAACCATACTTGGTTTCCTCATAAGATATTTTGACTTGCAAAAGACAATTCACAACTTTCTCATGTCTGATTGCCAAACGGTTTATCTCTGAAAGCAATCTGAGACTGTCAACCGAATGAATAAGCCTTGCAATAGGCACCACATATTTCACTTTGTTTATTTGCAAATGACCGATAAAGTGCCACTCTATATCTTTTGGCAAGGCTGCACACTTATCTCTCATTTCCTGAGCCTTATTTTCCCCGAAAATTCTCTGCCCTGCATCATACGCCTGCTGCAAATCGCTTACCGGCTTTGTCTTCGACACTGCCACCAAACGCGTTTGCGGAGGCAAAAGAGACTGATAATGCTTTATATTTTCCGCTATTGACATGATAAACTTGTTTTTAAGTTTGCTCGAACAGTAAAGCCGAAGGGACTTTCTCATCGCTCGAACGGCTGTTTTTCCTTTTCAAAACTGCAAAGTTACAACAATATTGCATAAATTTGCAAACCGAAACAGTAAAGTAGTTTTTGATGAAGGTAAAAACAATGCTGTTCCTACTGCTTGCAGGCTTGGCAGCCGTAAGCTGTTCGAACGAAAGACGCAATGAAAAAGCCATCGAACACAGCTTGGAATTGTTCTACAAACACATAAACGAAAGAGATTTCAAAGCCGTTTCGGCGGTTTGTTCCCCTCAAATGCAGCAAAGTCTCGATTTCATGAAGAATTTCGGCAACGACTTGGTCATCTATAAGGATTGGACAGTGAAAGCCATAAAAGTATCAGGCAACAAAGCCATGGCAAAAGTGCTTGTAACCGACCAATTCGACAATAAAACGGAATGTGTTTGGAGACTGAGCAAAATAAAAGACAAATGGCTTTTAGATGTGTTCAATTTCTCATCTGCCGAGAGTTTGGAAGTTATAAACGAAAGTCCTAACAATACAACAAAAGGAGACTCCGCTCCGACAAAAGTCCAATCCGCAACTGCCACAGAAAG
>URCX01000146.1 GCA_900546465.1 uncultured Bacteroidota bacterium
CCCCTGCTCAGAGAAAAAGGAGAAATAAACAATGTCTGCACAAACAAGAAAGAGAATATGATTTACGAACCGCCGCAAGAAATAAAGTAAGTAACTAAAACAGATAAAGAAATGAAGAAAACAGCAATACTCATCATTTGCATGATGTCAGGAATTTGTTCATCGGCTCAGGATTTCGATGAACAACAGGAATACGATACGGTGATTTACTTCCCGTCAACCATATTGGAATGTCCGATGTTTTTCGATTCGATTGCAAGAAGCCAATATTACGACAACAGAGATGATTCAACCTTTTATCCGTCTTATCATGACTTTGATAGATTATTAGATTTGAGAGCAATGTGCCACATGGATACTATCCCTATTGTGTATCACTCTGCAAAAGTTGTAGGGCATCAAAGCCTGCCGGGCATCAGGTCTTTTGCTCAGCCGTATTATCTTCCGGATTTGGATACCAATGCCATTATCATAGGAGTGGCAGCAAAGATTTACGGCGATCGCCCTCCTATGTCAAGCCTTCCATACTTCATACTCTATGACGGCAACGGTAATATGTTGGATAATGCTCCCATTCTTTACATGACATATTATTATCATAGCGAGACGGCTTCTCCTTTGAAGTACTACTTCTTCCGAAACGGGCATTCGCTCAATCAATTCTCATTGGCATACGATAAGAATAACACTACTTACGAAGGAGGTTGGGCAAACAAACCTTACCAGTTCGATCATACCATGTCCTTCACAGGCGGAGACCCTTCGCAGAAAAGGGGTACCTGCAAATACGAGGACAAAGGCTGCTATGAATATCTGCCACCTTTGTACAAAATGTATAATTCGGTGAATTGGGTAAGTTTTGAGACGGATTCTGTATATAGGTTCTACTACAAGAAGCAGATAGGCTTCTATCCCATCATTCTCGTGCCTAAGAATAATTCATCACTTGCCAAGGTGGATATATCGCAACACTGCAATATAATCCCCAATCCTGCTTCCAACTTCTGCAAAGTGATAAGCCGTTATAAGATAGGCTATTTGGAGGTCTTCGATATAAACGGCAGAAAGATGTTTGAGGGAGAAGTGAATGCATACGAACGATATATGGATTTATCTGCCTATCCGAGGGGAACATATATCTTCAAAATCAATACTCAAGCAGGTATCGCAAACAAAAAATTGATTGTTAAGTAAGAATATGTTGTGCTTCGTTTCGACAAGGAAAAGCAAAGGTTTTTGAAGTGGGGATTTCATTGTGTGGGAATTGCCTTGTAAGGGGAACGAAAGCATAAAAGCAAAAAGCGAAGAAACGCTTCACAGCAGTCTCCTCGCTTTTTGCTTCGTGGTCCCACAAGGGCTCGAACCTTGGACCCCCTGATTATGAGTCAGATGCTCTAACCAACTGAGCTATGGGACCGTTTCAGTTTTCTGTTATACTGAAATCGTTTGCAAAGGTAGGCTTTTTCTCGAATGTAGCAAAATTTTTTGGTATTTTTTTACCTGACGATAATCACTTTTCTGCTAACAGTCTGATTGCTACCCTCTAATTTCAAGGTGTAAAGACCGCTTTGCAATGAAGAAACGTCTATCTTCCCTATGCTTTCAGTGGTTTGAAGCGGTATTTGTGTGAGTTTCCTGCCTTGCAGGTCGTACAATGACAATGTATTGTGTTTTGAATTTCCTTTGATGAGGTATGATATTTCACCTTCGGAGGGTTGATTGCGGATAATCAAGTCAAGGTCTTCTGTTTGCGGCTCTTCTTTAAGGGATACGGTACCATAGTCGTTATTTACGCTGCATTCGTATGTCATTGCGGCAGCAAGCATGGTGATTTGCTTCATATAGTCGTAGTTAAGGGTGGTAAAGAGGTCTCTTTCGGTGTGATAATGCGGCGTAAATTCGTTCTCGCTTAGAAAGAGGCTGCGTACTCCGTATATGTAATAGGAATACGAATCGGAAGCATTGTTGTACATTATTGTTTCAAATGGTGTGAGATTTGTATAGAGGTTTGCAAAATTTATTGCCATCTCTGTAAGTTCCGGACTGTTATCATAGGTAATTATATTGGCAATATAGTTAGCAGAATCTGCCGTGCAATATCCTATCATATCAAGATTTATCATACCGACGATGTTTTCTTTCCATGTCGGTTGTGTTATTCCGTCTATTCTGTGGTTACTGCCTATCAAACCTTGCTCCTCTGCTGCGAAAAAGTTGATAACGAGTGTTTTTATGGGCTTTATGTCGTTCAATGCAAACACACGTGCTATTTCAAGTATGCCTGCAACTCCGGAAGCATTGTCATCTGCTCCAGGAGCTATATTTACGTAATCGGCAAAGCCCTCTTTGAACGACACATCGTCGTAATGAGCTCCGATATGCAGTGTTGTGCCTCTGTCCCAAAGACCTTGTTTTTTGCCGACAACGTTGTATTGCCATGTTTTGTTGATTATACCGGAATTATACGGGTATTCCATTTCCAAGTAAAAGGAGTCTATTTCCGTTTCAAAGCCGTAATTTTCCAATCTGTGCATAAGATATTCCGCTATTTGCTTTCTATTGTCGTTGAAAGCGTAACGGGAGCCGAAGTCCTGCAATGTCCTCACATTGTATTCCAAACTGTCTTTATTGATTTGAGAACAAAGGTTGAGAATTGCGTCAGACTGCGATTGTGCTGTTGATAAGCATGTTGTCATTGACAGTATCAGTATTATGATAAGCCTTTTCATTGTATTTCTATCTTTAATATGGTTTTTGTTTTCTCACTTATTCTGTAACGGTTGTCCGTTCTTCTGCCGACAATCCATATTATGTCGTCGCCGCTGCACAGAAGCCATTGTTGTTGTTTATCTATCAGGGAATATTTCTCGGAAGTGAAAAAGTCGCTCAACTTTTTGCTTTTTCTCATTCCGAAAGGGACAAAGGCGTCTCCTTGTTTCCAATGTCGCAAAACAAGTGGAAATTGAAGCATGTCTTTATCGAACATGGCGATATTCCTATCCTTTGAAATATTCACGAATGTCAGTTCTTCCAATGTTTCCAAGACAAGATGAATGGGTTCGTTTACCATGTTTTGACTTTCGTTCAAAAGGTAGCGTTCCTGATGTTGATCTGCGTTTAACGGGGTTATAAAGAGGTAATTCCTGTCTTTAAGCAGCCGATGTGTCTTACTGAAGAATTGTTTGCCTGATTCTTTGTCCAATGAGGCAAGAACATTATTGGAATCCGTTTCATTGAATCCGTATTCACTCAGAAGTTCATATAGCAATATCCTTATAGGATGCAGTTTCCTCAATCTGTCGATATTGATTTTGCAAATATTGCTTTCTTTTTCGATAATATCGGCTCGGAGCCTCTCTATTACGCTGCGAAACACGATTTCGGTTTCTCGCAATCTGTCAATGTCCTTCTTTATTACGGTGTCGAAGTTCGGGCAAAGGTCTTTGAGTAAGGGAAAGAGTCGGTGTCTTATTTTGTTTCTGAGGAATTGTGTGTCTTCATTTGTGGAGTCTTCGACGAAAGGAATATTGTTTGCCTTTGCAAAGTCGAATATATCTTTTCTTGTTGCGAAAAGTAGTGGTCGAACGATATTATCATGCTTTGGAAGTATGCCATGAAGACCGGCTATGCCTGTTCCTCTCAATAGATTGATGAAGAATGTTTCCGCAGAGTCATCTGCATGATGTGCTGTTGCCAATAGAGAAAAACCTTGTGAGGTCATAAGGTTCTTAAACATTGAATACCTCAACTCTCTTGCTGCCATTTCAAGGGAAATGCCCTTTTGCTGCATGTACGCATACGTATCAAATTCGGAAACGAATAATTTAATCTTATTTTTCTCTGCCCATGAACGGACAAAACGTTCGTCTCTATTGCTTTCTTCTCCTCGCAAATGAAAATTACAGTGTGCCACCGAAAAGGTATAGCCGCTTCTCAACATCAGAGTAGCCAAAACGACAGAGTCCACACCACCGCTGAGTGCTACGAGGACTCTGTCGTTTTTATCAAAGAGCTTTTGTTCTCTTACAAAGGCTTCAAATTTTTCTTGCATTGTACATCGCTACTTTACAACTTACGAAGAATGAAATCCGTCATAAGAGTATAGAGGTGTAAGCGAGTATTGCCTCCGTAAATGCCATGATCTTTGTTTGGATATGCGAAATGCTCAAATTGTTTGTTTGCTTTCACTAAAGCAGTTATCAAGTCCATTGAGTTCTGATAGTGAACATTATCATCGGCAGTGCCATGTATCAAAAGATAGTTTCCTTTCAATTTTTCTACATGGTTGATAGGTGAATTTGTATCGTATCCCTCTGCATTTTCCTGCGGAGTACGCATGAAACGTTCCGTATATACGTTGTCGTAATACCTCCAATTTGTAACAGGAGCAACAGCAATGGCAGCCTTATAGTAATCTGCACCCTTGCTTATGCAAAGTGAAGACATATAACCACCGTAACTCCAACCGAAAATTCCGATTCTGTCTTTATCGATAAAGGGTAAAGAACCGAAATACTTGGCAGCTTCGATTTGGTCTTCTGTTTCGTATTTGCCAAGTTCCATATAGGTGCATTTCTTGAACTTTTCGCCTCTCATTCCCGTGCCTCTGCCATCTACACAAGCCACAA
>URCX01000147.1 GCA_900546465.1 uncultured Bacteroidota bacterium
CTTTGAAAAGCGGAAACACCAACGACCGTTACCGTATATATTTTAACAAAGCCGTGAACATATACGAGATACACCCTGAATATTCGGGTATATATATATGGAATGATAACGGACGGATTTTGGTTTACGGAGATGGCACGCATCGTCTCCAAAAAGTGAGAGTGTCGGATAAAGAACGTAATCTCATAGACGAACAAGAGTTCGATTCAAACGTTTTAGTATTCGACAATAACTTACAAAAAGGACGTTATACTGTCGATATACAGGTGGAAGATTTGTGGATACGGGACTTTATAACAGAAATCAAATAGACAACCATCGAATAATTTTTGCACAATGAAGTTTATACGAACATTGAGTATTTTCATGTTTGGCGTTTTGACGCTTTGCTTTGCGGGCTATGGTCAATCCGGTTCCATAAACAAGATGATGAACAACGGAGACTATGCGGGAGCATTCGAGAAGTTGAACACATCGTACAAAGATACCAACGATTTGGAGCGGTTGGAACTTCTGTATCGTTACTATTCCGAAGAGAAGAACCCTTCCCGAAATCTCTGCATGGCTTACAGCTATGCAAACCTTTTCAACAGTCGAAGCAATAATCGTAAGTTGGAAACAAAGGAATTGGTACAGGAAGCACTCACCGAGATTTATAAAACCAAAGACGTACAATCGGCAGAAGAGTTCATGGAATGCTTCAAAGAAGAAACAGCCTATACCAAGGAAGCCGGCAGAATGCTGGAACAACTCGCCTTTGACCATGCACAGAAGCAAGGAACGCTCGAAGCATATAAGGAATATGTCGAAAAATATCCGAAAGCCTTGCAAAGCAGTTTGGCAAAACAAGAAATAGACAGGCTTTTCGTGGAACAAATCTTAGAAAGCGAAGATTTGGACAAATTGAGAGACTTCGTTAAAAACAACGAAAGCTCAAAATACATAGACAGAGCAAAGATCACCATCGAGAAACTTGTGTTCAATAGAGCCTTGGAGCAGAATACCGTTGAGGCATATGAAGAATACCTTTCAGAATACCCTAACGGTTCTTTCCGAAAGTCGGTTCAGCAGAAACTTGAAGAGGTAGTGTATGATAATGCCATGCGAAGCGGAAAGATAACCGACCTTATGGATTTTGTTATTACCAATCGCAACCATTCTCAATGGACTTACGCATACGACAAACTCAAAGCACAAACACTTGACCAACTCTCCATAGCAGGCATGCAAGCCTTGCAAGTCTTTGATACCACCTCACAAATTCTTGATATTTTTGCAAAGAACTATCTCGCAGATACAAGAAAATCGACAATCGAAAGTCTTACCTCTGCCTTTCCCGTACTGCAATCTTCGCCACATGTGCAGAAAGCAGAGAAGACAGGAAAAAACATAGACTTCCTTTTATCCAAGCAAAACATAAGTGCCGAAGATTTCAAAAGCAACAAGAGCCTGTTCAGAATAAACGGCAATATTCATTCTTACGCTTTGATACGTAAATACCTTACACAGACGGAAACCTCCAAAAATCCCAATAAACAAATATACTCCCCGCTTACTTTGCCGCTTCAACAATCCAAACTCCTGCCTCTTTACATCGAACAAAAAGAATATATCGCAACCGATGAAGCAGCAAATGCACCTGCCCTTTTAATATCTGCACACAGCCCTAACGGCTTTTGTTTCGAGAGCTCTGCCGACAACAGAGATATTTACAGACTTGTAAGCAGCCCGACGGGAAAACAAGACACTGTTCTTTTGCCAAAACCCCTCAACAGCAGATATGATGAAACCGCTCCGGTACTTTCACCCGACAAAAAAACTCTTTATTTCTCCTCAAATGCAGGAGTAAATCACGGAGGCTTGGATATATACATTTCCCATCGCCAAGACACAACTACTTGGGATAATTGGAGCCACCCTATTTTGTTTGGCAGTGAAATAAATTCCCCTTATGACGATGTGGTTTTGGAAGCCGGAGAAAAGGAAATCCTTGTCAAGGGCGGCAAAGACCAAAGCAAAAAAGTCTACACCTTTGAAGAACCCTTGGAGTTTATAGACGGTTATTTGTTGAACCAAAACGGTAAATTCATAAGCGGAGAAGTATTGATACTCGACTCTTTGACACTTGACACACTATACATTACACACAGCAATTCAAAGGGATATTTCTCTTATTTGAAACCCGAACAAGCCTATACTCTCCATTCGCAATACAGCAACCACATTAACATCTTTTCCTCCGACCTTTCGCAGATTGTCGTTCACGACATAGAGGACTTGGTTTCCACAAAGAAATTCCTTATAGTCGAAAACCCGTTCTCAGATAAGAAACGCAACCAGCTTACAGCCAAAGGACGCCGCAACCTCGAATATTTCGCCAAAAGCGTACGCGGAATGAATTACGTCATCACCATGTACGTCTATGTTTGCACCGCAAAGCCGGACAAAGCCGGAGCAATATCCGAACAACAAGCCGATTTACTTGCCAAGTTCCTTATAAAGAACGGCATTTCCAAGGACAAAATCATCATACTCGGACGAGGCAATAAAAGCGAAAGCGAACCTATCGGTTGGGAAGGAAAAGACAGGATAGAAATAGGCTTCCTTCTCGGAAAATAATTTCCTTTCCCAACCATAAAAGCCACCCGCTTTACCACTGAATAAAGCAATAACAAAAACTTTACCGCATTTTATAAACTCATTGCTTATCGAGTTTTTGACAAACCGGTGGGCAGCTTATGGAAAAATGCCTTTTATTTATTGAAAAGGCGAAAGAGTTTTTTCTTTCGCCATTTGTTTTTTGTGTTTGTCAGGGAGATGATTCTCAAAGAATGAAAGCACTGATGAGTTCTTGCATCTGTTTAGTCGAAATTCAGTTTCCCGCAAATGTTTTCTTTGTTCAATAGGTTTCTTTCGCAAATATCTTCCATGTCTGTTCCTATGCAGTTCGCAAAGGTTTCTTTAATGCCGGTGTATTGTTGCTCGAACAGTTCTTCGTATTCTCCTTCGATTGGTTGTATTCTGTCGTTTATGTCATCTTCCGTTCTGCCTGTGAACCCGCCGCCCAACTTGCTGCACACCCTCCTATCTCCTTCGAAGTAATGTTTGGTGTAGCCTTTGCCGTTCAGGGTGATAAGGCTGTTAATTATACTACTGTCTATATTTAGATAATTGTGCATCTCTCTGCCAAATTTCCGATTTTACATCAGCGTCAATATAACCATACTTAACCACAGAAGAGTCTTTACAACCATCTTCGAAATAATAAAATGGTATCTGCCATCGAAATAATTGAGCCACGATGGCCACTGATAAATATAATGAATCGTGTATAGAGGTTTTATCTGTTGATTTTACTTTCCTATCACATAGATTGAAATTCATTTCATGATTCTCATGAAAATAATACGAAAGAAACATCTTCTTATCCTTACACAAAAATTCAAATACAGGATCTGTGTATTCAATGTCACAAAACCAATTATATATATCTTTATTCTTTTCAGTCTCCGTACTTCCTCTCGGGGGAAGATGAATTATTACTTCTCCATTTAATATGCGCTTTACATACGATATATATTCCTCATTGTTCTGAAATCTAATACCTTTTTTCAATAGATAGAGTTCCAAATTATCATCGTATATCATTATTTCTTTTCTTACTTCTCCATACATCACAGGTATAATCAATGCATAATCATAATAAGTACAATCCCTACACCTACAATGATAATTAGTAAGTTCTTCTATAAATTCATCGTTTTTATTCGTTGAATCTACTTGTGCGAATAGTGATATGGACATAAACAATATCACCGAGGTGAGATAAATTCTTTGCATTTTATTCTTGGCTTAAAAATTTCAAATCTTTTTTGCGATAACTGTGCGTCCTTCTTTCATTTGGGTATTATTCCATAAACTTGCCGTCTTTATCATACATGACACAACCATAACGACAGAGAGCTATAAGTTCTTTTCCGAACAAATCTTCCAATGTTTCTATCATATTTTCTTTCGTGTAAGAGACCTTATCAATTCTACCATCGTTTCTTATATATTTGTCAAGTTGTTCGCCTCCTAATGCAATAGACTGCCATAAACCTACATATTTCAGGTATAAATCAATCACAACACACAAATTGAAGTTTTTGCCGATGCAATCACTTCTTCCATAACATGCAATAGAATCATTACTTCCGAAGAATACATCAATAATATCGTATGCAAGGCACTCTGCACTTAATTCCAATTTGCAATCATACTTTGCTCTTAATGCGTAAGTTGTGTTTTCCCATATTGAAGGAAGAGTAGCAGCCTCTTTTGGAATGCGTAAATAGATGATTACTTTTTCCGCATTTTCATAATCTCCACATCGATATTTTAATGCCCCACAAGATAGCTCATTAAAGTTGTCGTTCCGGTCGTAGCTGTATAGGTTGTCTTGCAGTACTGTTCCGCTTTGATGGGATAAGTTGGTCATTTGTTTCAAGCGTAGGGTGTTGGTGTTTCTACGTACTTCCCATAGTCCGGCTTTGTCGTTTTGTTCTTGTGCAATTATGTTTACAGGTATGAAAATATATGCAAAAAGAAAACTTGTGATGCTTGCAAGCGAGTGAA
>URCX01000148.1 GCA_900546465.1 uncultured Bacteroidota bacterium
TTCAAAATCTCCTACCTTATTTTCTCGAATAATTTCATCTGTGAGAGTTACTTTTCCAGAACTTTGTCCGATATAAGTTCTGTCTTCAAGTGAACGAAAGAAAAGCATGTGTTCCACAAAATGGAAAAAATTTTTGAATGCTTTATTTTCTGTGTTGTCTTCCAATACCGAGTTGTTTTTTATGTATTTTAGAACAGATAGACTTGCGTCAGCAATAGTCTTATTGAGAGTTTCTGTGCCTTCCAGACGAGAGATAAATGTGGTGTTCCCGTTTTCTCTATCGAAAGAGATTACTTCTTTATCATTGATGTATAAAGATTCTGATAAAATTATCTTGTAGTCGAATTTGCTGTAACAATAGGTTAATTTGGTGCTTTCGAATAAAAAATCGTACTCAAATTCTACAGTTTTGCTTTTATTGTAAGCATTTCTATAATGTTTGTAAGGAAACTCTTGTCTGTTGTTATCTGTCAGATGTTCAACAATGTCGAATATAGCCCAACCAAGATTTGATTTTCCGGAACCGTTAAAACCATAAATTATGGCATTATTGACAATATCGTTTTTGATACATTCCGTATTGAAAGAATAATTTTTGACAGTGGACAAATCAAATACAAATTCATCTTTGAAGCATTTGAAATTCGCCACTTTGAATTTTTTCAGCATATTACTTCTTGTTTTCAGTTTGCAAAGATACAAAAAATTCATATCAATAGTTTTCCTGCGGGAAAAGTGCTTTGTCAAAGTTTTTGCTGTTTGCTATAGTAATTGTGAGACTATTTTTTATGCGGTTTTATTCTGAATTGCCATTGGCGTTGGTCTTGTACGTATTTTTTATTGGAGGTGGTAAGGACGGTAGGAGAGAGGGCGGCAAGTTTCTTTGAGCCTTTGCTATCGTATTCGGCGACGTTTTTCCGATAGTTCGTTCTACATCGACTTCTGTTTCCCCGTCAATCCATTTTATGGAGAAACCGTTAAAGATGGAGGTTTGGGAATAAAGTGCTTCATAGAGTTGTGTGGAGCGATTGTCTTGTCTGCCGTTGATTTCAAATTCGCGTATCAGCATCGATGCTCTTATTGCATTTTGCGGATTGTATCCATGTTCAAAAGTAAGGTCTATGCCTGATATGTGATTGTGAAGTATTCCCAAGGGGAAGATAGATTTTGTTTTGTCGGGATTTTTGGGATTGCGGTGATATACTATAGGATCTTTTATTCCGCCTTCAAATTCTTCATGGTAGTAAAATTCAACACATTTAGGTCTGACTATTGTTTGTCCGTGCTTATATGAAACAAGAAAATGTCCTGCCAAAACAACTTTCGCAATACGCTCAAATTCCGGTGGAGCGAATGTATTTCCTGTTAGTATTTTCTTTCGGCTTTCTTTACAGAGAGCGAATTGGTGCAATTCGTATTCGAGATTTATCATTGTTTGCAGTGTATTTGGAAAATAAGAAAAGCGGTGAAGTACATCACCGCTTTGTATTTGCTCTTTTCTTCATTAAAGGAGTGTATGGGTTTAATATTCCCACATATCTTCTTCCATGTTGAATAAATACTCTTTTATTCTTTCTGACTCTGCCAAGGCATCGGCTCCTTGTACATAGTCGTTGATGGAACGATTGAAAGTATTTGTTTCTCTGATGATATAACTGTCGAAGATACGTTTTTGGAATATGTCATCGTATGAACGTCTTGCTCTGTCATTTTGTGGGTTATATACCTCTGAGTTGGCAAGTAATAATCTTACTTCAGGATCATTGTATCTAATCCAACCTAATGCCAAAGTTTGAACATCTCCTTCGGATTTTTCATAAGATGCTACCAAGGAGAAGCCTATGATTCTTACGTCTTCAACTGTTCTGTTTTTATCCAAGAACCATTCTTCTTTAATACGTAGTTTCTCTGCACTTTCGAAGTTGGCAGGAACGAATATGTTTGTATCTCTTGTCATTTCCATACCGTCCATGTCATATTCAACCAATGTCTCCGTTCGCGTAGTTCCGAACTTGGCTTTGTACTCAGTCCAGTTCGTTATTTCGGTGGAGAACATATCGTCTTCAAATGCTCTTATTCTTCCCTCTGTAAGTGCTTCGTCCAATATGGTTGTGAGGTTCTTTCTTCCTTGGTCGGGTACAATCGGATAATAGAATACCTGATTTATTTTTTCCTTGAAATCAATCACTCTCCATATTCTGCAACTCCAAACAATGTCTGCTTCTCTGACGTACGGATATTCAAACGGTTTCTTTCCGTCAGGATAAGCATCTGAACTTTTTACGTAGAAGCCGTCAAGATTTTCTTCCGGTTCTTCTATTACCTGTGCTTTCATCTCAAAGGCTCCGCACAAGATAAGACTCAATACCAATAACCCAAGTTTTTTCATATAATTCCTTTCTGTTATTATTGTATGGTGAAAATCATCTGAGGGTTTCCAACGGCTTTTTCTCCGTCAGGTCCTTTTGCTCTGATGTTTTCGATATATACTTTGTTACCTCTTCTTAGTTTGGCTAATTTGGCTTTCATCTCTGCTGTGAATTGACTGCCTGTAGCTTGAATAGGTGCTTGGGCGTCTCCTCCGGTATTGAAAGCCATGGTGAACGACGTTACAGTGTATGTAACAGGGAAGTCAAATCCTTCCATGGATACTCTTAAGCCTCCTTGGGTTAAGAGAGACTCTTTCGGAATACGTCCTCCGGTGTATGTTCCTACCATTGCAGTCGGCTTTGGTATAACTTTACATCTGAAATCCATGGTTCCCATATTCATGTTTTTGCCTCCCATGTTGGCAGTAACGTTTATGCTTGCTTTTCCTTGTGATTTTACGGTTGCAACGTATTCTCCGTCTTTTATTTTCCTCAAAGAAATGCCGGCTCCTGTTGCTGAAACATTGACATCTTTGGAGTTTGCACCCGGAACGGAGACAGAAATAGGGTTTTCCACGCCTATGTATAGAACGTTCATCTTGGTCGGAGAGATTGTTGCAGATGGTGCTGCCACAAAGTATTCCCCTTGGAAATCATAAGGAACGGCTCCACTTTCTTTTTTGACATACAATGTTCCGTTGTACTTTTGCGGTCCTATTGCTCCTGCTCCGAACTTCAATTTCAACATACCTGAGTCTCCAACATATTGTTGTCCTCTGACTTCTCCTGTAAGTTCGCTTCTTGAATCGTAAGCTGCCACAAAGACTTCAGCCTCATATTGTCCTCCTTGAATTATATAGGTGGATTTAGGTATCACTTTTGCAATAACGGTATTGAATTTGAAGTCATCGGCTGATACTGCGGAGTAAAGGTGATTTACCAAGTCAAGTTCGGCATTTTGTATTTCCGATTTGAATTTGTTCAAAAGCACCATATCTGCCAAAGTGATTGTATGGAAGAAGTTGTACATCTGCCAGTTCAAAGTTTGACCTGAGGCATTTTTGAAAGAACCTTCTGTCTTTATTTGCATGTTTTTCAATGCATTTTTGAAAGAACCGCTGGCGTATGTCAACATGTCTTTTTGGTAAGTCTCTATTTTCTTTCGGAGTTCGATGGCTTTTCCTTTTGAACCGTCTTCACTTCCTTCGAGAAAATAATTTGTAGGTGTTGAATACTCATCTTTCTTTACCACTGCATCAAAACCTTTTGCATCTAAAAGTTTCTTTGCTTCTTTAACTCCTCCCGGCGTACCTTCCACAGCCACGAAAAGTTCGTATTTTATGTTGTCGATATAGTTGATTATTTCTTTTGTCTTTGCTCTTACCTCTTGAGCTTTTGCCCAGTTCTCACCTACTTTGCCGGGGTCTTGCTTATATGAGTTTTCAAACATTATATATGTACTTTCAGCCTTTCCCAAGAGCAGTTTGTTTGTTACTTCCATGCTGTCGCCGACTGTAACAAACGCCTGCAATATCTCGGCTGATACGTTCAACGCCAACATTGCCGTATAAACCAAGTACATCATTGAAATCATTCGCTGCCGCGGCGTTTCGGGACAATTCGTAGCACCCATAGTCTATCGTCTTTTTAATTCTCCTTTCAATTATAGGTTACGCCTTTGTTTGCATTGCTGCAAGCATGTTGCCGTAAATATCGTTCAATGCTCCCACTTTCTTGGACAATGCATTAACTTGTTCTTTGTATTTCAAAACGTTTTCTGCCGTATCTGCAAAGTTGACAACCAAATTGTCAATTCTTTCTTGTACGGTTTTGCTTGCTTCCAACTGGGAAGAAGAATTTTGAATTTGCATTTCGTACAAAGCATTGATAGATGAAAGGCTTGATGCCATTTTTTTCAATTCATCTAAGTAAGACGCATCGCCTGCAGATAACGTATTGGCTGTTTCTTTGTAAATGTTTGCCAATGTGGATACGGCTGATGTTGCTTCTTGTACAGATGACAAGTACTCCCCTGAAACCAATAAGTCTTTGTTGAGATTTTCTGCTGTTTTCTTATAGGCAACAGAGAGATCGCCTGCTGCTGTGGCAGCCGAACTTAAATTTTGTGTGAACTTCTCCGAAGCAACTGCTGCTCCGGCAACATCGTTCAACTGCGATGTAGTATCGGAAAGGTTCTTCAATCCTTTTCCAAGG
>URCX01000149.1 GCA_900546465.1 uncultured Bacteroidota bacterium
GGATTTCTTACTCTTACACTCGGAGAGGCGAGACTGCGTACGGAAACGGCAGCTCTCTATGCTCTGCAAGGAGTGCATTTCATCAATTTCTGAAAACATCAGCACAATGAGCCGAAAAAAAATCACCATACTGCTTTCCCTTCTATCCTTTCTGCTTTTCGCCAAAGCGGAAGCTCAAAATTCCATAGCCCTCCTCAAATACGGCGGAGGCGGAGATTGGTACGCCAATCCCACATCGCTCAAAAATCTTATTGAATTTTGCAATAAGGAACTCCAAACTAACTTGCAGCCGGATTATCCCACCGTTGAAGTCGGCAGCAGCGAACTTTTCCTCTATCCCATGGCTCATATCACCGGACACGGTAACGTTATATTCACCGAACAAGAAGTAAAAAATCTGCGAACCTACCTTTTGGCAGGCGGCTTTCTGCATATAGACGATAATTACGGCTTGGACAAGTACATAAGACGGGAAATGAAGAAAGTATTGCCTGAATGCGAATTTGTGGAACTGCCTTTCTCACATCCGATTTACCACATGAAATACGACTTTCCCAAAGGCCTGCCGAAGATTCACGAACATGATTTGAAGCCACCCAAAGGCTACGGACTGATATACGAAGGGCGTTTGGTATGTTTCTATACCTACGAATGCGACCTTGGAGACGGTTGGGAGGATACCACAGTACATAACGACCCCTACGAAAAGCACATCGCCGCCCTAAGAATGGGAGCAAACATAGTGCAGTTCGTCTTCATGCAATAAGATTTGCTTTCAACTTGGCTTAAAGATACACCCTTTGGAAATGTATCGTGGGAAGTTTGTCTTCTCTATATCGAAAGGAAATATAAGACAAAGCCTCTCAACCAATGATATGATATGGATAAAGTCTTGCTTGGATAATCATTACAGCATACCGCCTTATCGTTACGCCAATCTTATTATCAAAAACAGCGAATTGGAAGAAATAAAAGACATCATAAATCCAAGAGAGTTGATTTTATTGTAGTTTAACAGCTGACGAGTATCGGAAAATTCAAGAGATACAATATCACAAAACACTCTATCCAAACGCAATCACCTACACCGACAACATAACCCCATTATTCCACACCGAAACGCCCTTTTAATTTTCCGAAACGCCGTTTGAGAAAATTCTTTCGGCGTTTCAGGAAATTAGAACGCCGTTTGGGCAATGGGTTGTTTGATTGGGACTTAGATGAGTGGGGTTATTCGTGATAGTATATGCGTTTTATTCTTTGGGAGACGGAGGTGAAGACTTCGTATGTGATGGTGTCAAGGGCTTTTGCCATGTTCTCCACGGGGTTTTCCTCTCCGAAGATTACGACTTTATCTCCTATGGAGGCGTTTATGCCGTTTAGGTTTATCATGCACATGTCCATGCAAATGTTTCCTATTATCGGTGCCATGTTTCCGTTGACCCATACTTTGAAACCTTTTGGCGAGAGGTGGCGGTTAAGTCCGTCGGCATAGCCTATGGGTATGACTCCTATGTTTGTGGGTTCCGTGGCTTTGAAGTTCCGCATATAGCTTACGCTTTCGCCTTTTTCAATGTTTCGTATCTCTGTAATGCGGGTTTGAAGGCTTTGGACGTATCGCAGATGTTGCTGTGTGTCGGCATTGCAGCCTATGCCGTACATGCCTATACCCAAACGAACCATGTCGAAGTGTGCTTGCGGGAAACGAACCGTGCCGGCTGTGTTGCAGATGTGGCGAAGTATTTTATGGTTGAAGGCTGTTGTTATCTTGCTGCTCCATTTCTCGAAGCGTTCTATTTGTTTTGCGGTGAAGGGGTCTTCTTCCGGTGCGTCGGCACAGGAGAGATGGGAGAAGATTGAGGCTATATGCAGATTGTTTTGCCGGCTTATTCTTGCGATAAGTTCGTCCAAGTCCTTTTCTTCAAAGCCTAAACGGTGCATTCCTGTATCTAATTTGATATGTATTTTGAGTGGCAGGTCGCAAAGCAGTTCTAAGGTCTCGAAGTTATGTACAACGGGTTCCAAATCGTAATCTGCCATTTTCTTCAAGGCTTCTTTTTCGAGTGTAACGACCATTATGGGTAGTGTTATGCCTTTATTTCTCAAATCGATTCCCTCATCGGCAAAGGCAACTGTCAGATAGTCGGCAAGATGTGTGCGTTGCAGCTCTCCTGCGACTTCACTGCCTCCGCAGCCGTAGCTGGAAGCCTTGACCATTCCCATGATTTTGACACCCGGTTTGAGCAGAGATTTGAAGTATCTGAGGTTTTCGTCCAAGGCTGTGAGGTTTACTTCCAATATGCTTTGATGGCTTTTGGCTTCAAGGAAGTTGGAGATTTTTTCCAATTCGGCTTTACGCGAGCCTTTGACTAAGATGGCTTTGTTGTAGAAGTCTCCGAGTGATAGGTTTGCAAGGAAGTCTTCATTGGAAGCAAAAAAACGATGCGGTATATCGAATGCTTTGTCATTGTTCGCAAAGTCCGTTCCTATGCCGTAAAGGAAGGAGATGCCTTTGTTTCTTAACATGGAGTTGATTTGTTTCATGCTGTGCGGTATATCTTCGCTTTTCTCTTGCAAATCGGAGAGTATGACGCAGCGGGAGAGTTTTTTGTCGCAGGTATTCAGGAAATCGACTGCTGCTTCAAGCGAGGTGATGTCCAAGCAATAACTGTCGTTGAGCAGGAGGGAGCCTCCTACGGATTCTTTCAACTGCAAACGCATATCCAAAGCCGAAAGTTTGTGCATTCTTTCTTTGAGTCTTTGTTCGCTTATGCCTATTTGCCGGCAGAGAACAAAGGCGGAAGCAGCGTTTTCTCTGCTTGCACGGTCAGAGAAAGGTAAGCAGAAATTGCGGACTACGGTTTCGCTTTCATAGGATACCAATTCAATATTATTGTGTGTGCAGAATGCTTTTACTTTTTCAAACAAGAAAGGATTATCGCGGCTGCAGATAAGTTTCTTACTGCCGATGAAGAGTTTCAGTTTCTCGTTTATCTTATCTTCCATGCTATGGAAATTCACTCCGTGGGCTTCTCCGATATTGGTAAACAAGCCTATTTCCGGCAAAATCATGTCATGCAGTCTTTGCATTTCGTCCGGCTTGGATATTCCGGCTTCGAATATTCCGGCTTCGTATGTATTGTTCAGTTGCCATAGTGATACGGCAACGCCTATTTGCGAATTGTAACTGCGAGGTGAAAAGCATATTTTTCGGTCTTGGGCAATGAGTTGACGTACCCACTCTTTGACAATGGTCTTTCCGTTGGAACCCGTTATTGCAAGCACAGTTCCGTGGAAGGCTTTGCGGGCGTATGCTCCTGCATCTTGCAAAGCTTTCAAGGTATCTTCAACCAAAAGATAGGCAACTCCTTTATGCAAAACTTCCGGCAGGCGGCTGCAAATGAAAACCCTCACGCCTTTCTCGTAGAGTGCTTCAATGAAGCGGTGTCCGTCGTTATCGGTGGAACGAAGTGCAAAAAACGCCGTACGTTCTGCCGAATTAAGCCTTCGGGAATCGAATAAAAGAAATTCTATTTCAAGAGATAACATACTGAAATCAGGTTTCGTTCCATCGGAACAAACGCAATGTGCGTTGCAAAGCCCTATCAGTTCTTCCAAGCTCACTATCATACCATTTGTTTTTGCAAAATTAGAAAAAAACGCCTTTCTGTCAATACCGAAAGGGCAAAATAACGAACCGAAAGCCGGAAATCGACCTCGCAAAGCAAATACAAAAGTCATGCAAAGAGAAATGCTGAGTGAAAAAAACGGGAAAATATTTCTCCATTCAAAGAATAGTGCCTAACTTTGCCGTTCCAAGGTATCATGATTGGGGATATACGAAAATGATTTAATACATATATAAGATGGGAATGAAGACTATTTCGATTGGAACGACAGGAAAGAGTGTCGTAAGAAAGCATTACTTGACGGATATTGCTTTTTGGGCAGTGTTTATGGTGACGATGACGTTTTTCTCGCTCGGTTCGCATCCGGCTTTTGCTGTTTTGACGTCTCTTTTGTTCATGGGACTCGGCGTGGTTCTGTGGATAAGGAACTACAATGCGGCAAAGGGAAGCGAAAAACTTGCAATCAGCCTGCCGGGTTTTATCTTTCAGTTGTTCTTCAAGTTGTTGATTATCGTCTCTGTTGTGTTCTGTGTAGGCAGATACCCGGGCAGCGAGTACATAACCCTTGCGGCATCTTTGCTTGTTTGGGCTTATGTCATCATGGCAGTGAGACGACGCAGGTTGCACGAGGTGGCGTATGCCATATTAGTGTTACAAACCGTCATAGTTTCGGCAGACAGATTTCTGTAAGCAAAAGCGGAAACAAGAGTGGCGACATAAAGCCGGCAAAGGGCGTAAGGCATTGACATAAATCCCGAGCCGTTTTTTTTGTTCGTTTAATCTTGCAGAGCTTTATCGGGAGTGTACATCAATGATTTAGCCTTTTGCAGTGTCGGTACACCTTTGAAGAATGAAAAAAAACGGGAAAATATTTCTCCATTCAAAGAATAGTGCCTAACTTTGCCGTTC
>URCX01000150.1 GCA_900546465.1 uncultured Bacteroidota bacterium
GATGGGTGGAGAGCCGGGAATAGGCAAAAGCACCCTTTTACTTCAAACGGCATTGAACTGTAAGGACAAAAGAGTGCTTTATGTAAGCGGAGAAGAGAGTGCAGGTCAGATAAAAATGAGAGCTGAACGCATTAACAGAATGAACGGAAACTGTTATGTGTTGACAGAAACCTGTGTGGAAAATATTATCGAACGAGCCGATGAAGTGAAAGCTCAAATCATCATAGTGGATTCCATTCAAACCATGACCACTGCCGATATTGATTCTTCGGCAGGCAGTATCTCGCAAATAAGAGAAAGTGCCGCTCGATTGAGTAACTACGCCAAGCAAACCGCAACGCCTGTGATAATTGTCGGACACATAACAAAGGACGGCAGTATAGCGGGTCCGAAAATTTTAGAACACATGGTGGATACTGTCTTGCAGTTTGAGGGAGAGAGAAACTACGGGTATAGAATTGTTCGTTCGATAAAGAACCGTTTTGGCTCGACTCAGGAGTTGGGAATTTACGAAATGCAATCCTATGGTTTGAGACAGGTGAGCAATCCCTCGGAAATACTCATGTCGAACAACGGAGAGGAACTGTCAGGCACCGCAATAGCTGCCACAATGGAGGGTAACCGTCCGTTATTTATAGAAACACAGGCATTGGTTGCCAATTCCTATTATTCCTCTGCACAGAAGAATGCGACGGGATTTGATTTGAGAAGATTAAGCATGCTGTTGGCTGTATTGGAAAAGCGTGTAGGCATAAAGATTGGGGCGAAAGATGTATTCCTTAATATAGTCGGAGGTTTGAAAGTATCCGATCCTGCCATTGATCTTGCGGTTGTTGCCGGTCTTATTTCATCAGGGGAAGATATTGCGATAAATAACCGCCATTGCTTTGCTGCAGAAGTGGGCTTAAGCGGCGAATTAAGGGGTGTAATCAAAATAGAGCAACGTATAAACGAGGCTGCAAAACTCGGATTCGAGAGAATTTACATTGCCAAAGGCAATGCCAAAAATCTTTCACAAGCAGTAAAAGGTATAGAGGTGATTTCGCTCGGCAAGATAGACGAATTGCTACCGTATATTCTGAATTGAAAGCAGAGAAACAGTCTCAGGCTTCACTAAGCCTTGGCATGCCTTTTCACGAACCTTGTAATTTCTCCCACAATCAGCACAAGAGAAGTGGAAAGTATTATTCCGAACCAATCTTGCAACTTTATAGGTGTTACATTAAACATTTTACCGCCGAAACTTACTATAAGAATTTGACCGATCAATATAATGGCAGCGATAAATAGGAAACTGTTGCAGTTTTTGAAGTGAAAGAAATCACGCTTGCTCAAATACGCTTTCGCATTGAACATATTCCAAAACTGCATCAACACAAATATGGTGAAGAAAAGGCTTTTCTCATAAGCAGACAGATGTGCTGTTGCCGTATATCCGCCAAAGAGTAAAATATCTTTCATATTCTGTATATCATAATGCTGAAAGACGTAAAGCAATCCCATAAGGACGAAGAAGAAGACGGCTCCTACTCCGAGAATACCCTTACGCATGGATTTTGTAATGATGAAATCTTTTCTCTTTCGGGGGAGATTGTTCATCACTCTTTCGTCCGGCGGAAGCGAAGCCAAAGCCATTGCGGCAAAAGTGTCCATTATAAGATTTACCCACAGCATTTGAGTTACCGTAAGCGGCGATTCCTTGCCCATGAATGCCCCGAAAAGGACAATGAAACAAGCAACCACGTTTATCGTCATTTGAAAAAGAATGAACCTTTGTATGTTTTGATACAGGCTTCTGCCCCACATAACGGCTCGAACTATGGAATTGAAAGAATTATCCGTTATCGTGATGTCGCTTGCCTGCTTTGCAACATTAGTGCCATCGCCCATGGACAAACCGACTTGGGCGGATTTCAAGGCAGGTGCGTCATTCGTTCCGTCGCCTGTTACTGCCACGACACAGCCTTCCTCCTGCAATGTCTCGACAAGCAGTTTCTTATCCATGGGTCTTGCTCTCGAAATGATTTTCAAGTCTTTTATTCTTTTCTTCAAATCTTCATGCGGCATGGAAGAAAGTTGCTCACCCGTTATTACGCTGTTCTCATCGTTCGTTCCTTGCAATAAACCTATTTGTTCGGCTATTGCTTTTGCCGTAACCGATGTATCGCCGGTTACGACCTTTATGTCTATGCCGGCATTAAGGCATTCCTTCACGGCATCTGCCACACCGGCTCTCACAGGATCGGTTATACCAACCATTCCCATGAAACATAAATCCCGCACGGCAAGTTTCCCGTCTTTTATCACGCCTTTGTCATCGTCCAATTCCCTGTATGCAAAAACCAACGTCCGCATTGCCTTGTTCTGAAAGTCGGACAGATTTACTCTTACGCCCTCTCTGTCGAAGCCCTGCTCGAAGGAAGTACACATTTGCAGCACGATTTCCGGTGCTCCTTTGACCAAAAGAATTTTTTTCTTGAATACATTGGAGTGAATGACCGTTGCCATGTATTTGTTCTCCGTCGTGAAAGGCAGTTTCTCCAATGTCTCTGTTTCGTTTCGGTATTTTATATAGTCGTATCCCTCATCTTTAAGCCACAAAAGCAAGGCTCCTTCCGTCGGATTGCCGATTACTTTTATTTTCCCGTCATCAAAGCAATCCAAATAGGCAGATGAGTTCAAGGAAAGGCTTTCCGCAACGAATTTATCTGCTTTCAAATGCTCAGGGAACAAAGCCGATGTCACCGTCATTTGGTTTTGTGTCAGCGTTCCTGTCTTGTCTGTGCATATAACGTTAACGGCTCCCATTGTTTCGCAAGCATGCATACGCCTTACGAGGCTTTTGCTTTTCAAAAGCTTCTGCATGCTGTAAGCAAGGCTCAATGTAACTGCCATAGGAAGCCCTTCCGGCACTGCCACAACAACCAAAGTGATTGCTATCATAAGACTTTGCAGCATGTAAGTCAGAAATTCAATCCAATCGAACGAACTCATGGTGAAGAAAAACATGGCAAGCCTGCCTGCAAGCAGTAGAAAGGCCATGCAATAACTTATCTTGGAAATCACTCCACCCAATTTCTCCAACTGTTCATTGAGAGGCGTACGTGTGGAATTGTCGATTTGACTTGCAGCGAAGACCTTTCCTGCTTCCGTATTGTCTCCAACGGCAAACACCTTGCAGACGGCTTCGCCTTCCAAGACATTTGAGCCTTTGTAAACTTTGTTGGAAGGAAATGTTGCTTCGCTATCGAATTCCGTTTCGTCCGTTGTCTTATTGCAAGAACTTTCTCCCGTAAGCGAACTCTCATCGACACGCAATCCCGTAGCTTCGCAAAGGACGGCATCTGCACAAATCTCGTCTCCGGACGACAAAACGAGAATATCACCCACCACGATTTTGCTTTTATCCTCCTCCGTCAATTTACCGTTTCGGTAAACCTTCACTTTCTCATGCTCGTTCACCTTGTTCAAAATCTCAAATTCGCCCTCCGCTTTATGTTCAAAGAAGAATGACAGTCCTGTCGATAAAAAGACTGCGACGAAAATTCCAACCGGTTCCAAGAAAGCCGTCGGCGAACCATGCAAGAAATATTCATAAAAGGAAATAGCCAGACTCAAAACAGCCGCAACCAAGAGTACAACGATGAGAGGGTCTTTGAATTTCTCTAAAAATATAAGCCAAAGAGGTTTTTTGGCAGGAGGAGTCATTGTATTCTCGCCGTATTTCAGGCGATTTTCTTCAACTTCTTGGTCAGAGAGACCAATGTATCGGGTTTTCATGATGATTATTTCACAATTTAGACAAATCAAACAACGTTGCTTCGTACACTATTATTATAGACAGAGCAAGGAAACGGGCATAAATCATCTCAAATGGCAGAAGAAAACAATCCCAAAAGTAAATTCTTCTGTTTTTGACCGCTACGCAAACGGCGTTTGAGGAGAATTGCATAACTTTGCAAAAACAAATTATATGGAACAAGGAATTTATGATGCAAGCTTAAGTGGTGGAAGTGGAGTATATGTGGGAGAAACAGAACCTACAGAAGAAAATATAAATGCATGGATTAATCCAAATAATAACCTTTTAAAATATAAAAATAATTTAGAAAATTATATACAATACAAACTGAAAAATTTGAAATAATATTTCCAATGGAATCGAGAAGAACGGCGGAAAAATTAGCGAAAATTGCGGATGGAATTTATGACGAATATTCTAAATTATTAAATAGCAAAGTTAATTTCAAAGTCAACGGAAGAATTCCTATTACGATAACTCCCGATATAAATAGATTTAACGCTTACTCTACTGTTATTTTTCCATATTCCGCTATAACAATATACGATACTGCAGGTATTAACGAAGCTACATACAACATGGTAGATACAGTTTCTGATACTTTTCTTCATGAACTTGTCCATCTAT
>URCX01000151.1 GCA_900546465.1 uncultured Bacteroidota bacterium
GCCGGCGGTTATAGAAAAACTAAATTTCAGAGAAGAGTTAAAGGAGTTTTGGGTTCTATAAGTGTCAAATTCAGAGAGGTTGGAAGGTTTGGTAAAGCTGTCAATTCCGGCTTTTCTTGGTCTTAATCCGACCTTATTTCACTACAAAAATTGCATTTCTAACTTAAACTTATGTTTTTTACTTCTTGTGAATACTTTTTTTTGCTACCTTTGCAAGACATAATAAATCCATCTAAGGTAGGATTGCATTTTTCCTGACTTGGATTCAGTAATAAGATTATAGTAATAATATCTGATAATATGAAAAGAGTACTTACTGTTGTGATGATAATCACATTTGCATTTGCGACTACTGCTTGTTCATCATTAAGCAAGCTTAACGCCATTACTGATGGGACAGCATTGAGTTCTGCAAATTTCGAGTATGTTCGCTCGGTGGAAGAAACGGCTTCGGCAACTTATGTTTTTAGCTTTGGAGGAGGTTCTCCCGAAATGCGGGCAATACAAAAGCTGAAAAAGACGGCAAATCTTCAGCCTAATCAAACTTTGACAAATTATGCGGTGGCGACTACTAATCGTATTATATTCGGTATAGTGAGAGTTAAAACGGTTACAGCAACTGCGGATATAGTTCAATTCAAATAAATTCGGACGTTCTGTCCGAGGCTTATAAGGAACGGATTTTGTTTATGCCTTATAAGTCAGGAGCTTTTTGTGTATTGAAAGATTGTACAGGGCAAGGTATAATGTTCAAGCCTGCAATGATTTCTTTTGCAGGCTTTGTTTTTTTGAGGCTGAGAGCTTTGTTTGTTCTCACCTTATTTATAGATTGAACTTAAGGAATGAAGGTTTTTCATTGATAGTGCCCGGCTTCGGTTAAGTTACGGGTTCTGTTTTGTTGTGCTTAATCGGACTTACGCTGTCTTATTTTCGAGAGGTTTTAAGTCTGTTCTTGTATAGTTGCTCTATTGTTTGCTGCAATACAGGGTGAACGAACTGCGGCATTATCTCATTTAAGGGTTGCAAAACGAAGTCTCGTTTATCTATAAGCGGATGAGGAATCTGTAAGTGCGGCGTATCTATGATTTGATTTTCGCAGAATAATATGTCAATGTCTATTGTTCGTGAGCTATATCCGGCAGAGTCGGCTGTTCTATCTCTGCCAAGTCTTTTTTCTACCTCATTGCATATTGCTAATGCTTGGTGTGGGGTTTTATTGGTTTGAAATACTGCTGCCGAATTGAGAAATCGCTCCTTGCTTTCAAATCCCCATGGCTCGGTTTCGATAAGAGTGGACGTTGAAATCAATTTTCCCAATTCCTTTTCCAATATTTCCATCGCTTGTATGATGTTTTCCCGACGGTTGCCCATATTACTGCCAAAACCTAATGTGATTTCCATGGCTTAAAATGCTATGTGTTTCTATAAAAACAGCGAAGCACTTGAAATCATTCAACTTCTGTGCTTCGCTTAACAAATTAAAGAATAAATGCTTACATCTTATCGGCAACTGCTCGTCCTGCTCTCAAAGCGGCTATGTTCGCTTCTATGACTGCATCGCCTTTTTTTGCGAAATTACTCTTCACTGCATTTTCAAGTTTTTCGATTTCTATTCTCAAATACTTTGAAGCAGCTCCGAGAACGACCATATTTGTTCCTTTTGGGTTGTTTACCTCTTTTGCTATCTTGTCTGCGTCGAACAAGATGTGGTTCTTGATTTTTTTTACCTCTGCCAACACTTGTTCATGGTCAGGATAGTTGGGAATATTCACAAATGGATTTTGATTGGTTATCACCCAGCCTGTTTCACGATTGAGAAACGGAAGATAGCGAAGGGCTTCCATAGGCTCCACGGAAAGAATAATATCGCATTCTCCTTCAGGGATAAGGTCGGAAGCGATAGGTTGGTCAGAGAGTCGAAGGTGTGATTGAACATCTCCTCCTCTTTGGCTCATTCCGTGAGTTTCGGCTTGCTTCATATACATTCCCATTTCAAGTGCTGCTTTGGATATGATAGCTGCCGAACTTAATGCTCCCATACCTCCTACACCGCACAATATTATATCGATTTTCATTTTGATGTCTCCTTTCCTTACTTTACTTTGCTTGTTTTTTTGCTAATTTACGCTTCTTGTTCGCCCAAACGATACACTCTCTTCTCGGAATGATTACGGAAACGCCTTGATACTCCAACTCTTCTCTTATAACCTTGACGTTTTCTTCCAAACGGCTTGAAAGAGGGTTGATGACGCGTATGTGTTCCGGTGCGACTCCTATGCCTTGGCAAATACTTTCTATTCTGCCTGTTGCAGAGGATTTCTGAGAACCTGTCATTCCCGTGATACCGTTATCCAATATCATTATGGTTACGGGAACATTATCAACGCAGCAGTCCAACAAACCTGTCATTCCGGAGTGTGTAAAGGTGGAATCGCCTATTACTGCAACGGTCGGTCTTAATTCTGCTTCGGCTGCTCCTTTTGCCATAGTGATTGAAGCTCCCATATCCACTGTTGTATATATGGCTTTCAAAGGAGGTAAAGCTCCTAAGGTGTAACAACCTATATCTGCAAAGACTTTATATTCGCCATAGTCTTTCATGGCTTCGTTCAAAGCGGTATAGGAATCGAAGTGAGGGCAACCATCGCATAATTTCGGCGGTCTCGGTGCAACCAATTCAGGTATGGCGAAGCCTTCCTTGACATTCAATCCCAATGCCTTGCCTACGAGATTAGGACTCAATTCTCCTGCTCTCGGAATTGCTCCGTCCAAACGACCGCTTACCTTTTTACCTTTATTCAATAAGCCTTTAATCAATCTCTCGTACAAAGGTTGTCCCTCTTCCAATATCAATATTCTGTCGCATTCGTCATACAATTTGTTCAATAATGTTTGCGGCATAGGATATTGTGAGATTTTCAATATAGGGTGCGGACATGCTGTGTCGCGGAAGTTTTCCATAAGGTAGTTATATGCAATTCCACATGCTACTATTCCTACGGATTTATCCGCAGCGTCGATGTATTTGTTAAAGCCGTCCGTTTCGCTTGCCTTTACGAAAAAGTCTTGTTTTGCAATCAAATCATTGTACTGCCTTTTTGCATTCACAGGAAGCAGAATGAACTGATTTTTCTTTTCAGGAAGGTTTATGGTGTTTTGTTTTTTGACTTCTCTTCTTACAACGCCTGCACGGGAGTGTGCCATACGGGTTGTAATTCTCATCATTACGGGAGTGTGGAATTTTTCCGACAATTCAAAACCGTAATGTACCATGTCATAAGCCTCTTGTTGGTTTGAAGGCTCCAATACAGGTATAAGGGCAAAATCGCCATAAAACCTTGAATCCTGTTCGTCCTGAGAGGAGTGCATTGACGGGTCATCGGCAGCGATATATATCAAACCGCCGTTCGCTCCTGTTATTGCCGAGTTCATAAAAGGGTCTGCTGCAACGTTAATACCCACATGCTTGCAACAGAACATAGCTCTCTTGCCGGCATAACTCATACCCAAAGCCGCCTCCATGGCAGTCTTTTCATTTGCTGCCCAGTTGCTTCTGATTCCCAATTCTTTTGCTTGCTTGGAGTCTTGAATATACTCCGTTATCTCGGTTGATGGTGTTCCCGGATAAGCAAAAACCCCCGACAAGCCTGCGTCTATGGCAGCCTGTGCAATGGCTTCGTCACCCAGTAAAAGTAATTTATCCATTATCTTGATGTTTTTTTTGATTTCGTATTCCGATTGCCCCTTTCAAGGGCTTCCAATCGGATTACAAAACTACTAATTTTTTTGCAGTTAGTAGGACTTTCTTCCATGAAAAATCGTCTTTGCTATGTTTTTACACTTGAAAACAGCATGTTTGCCGCTTTTTCTTACTCAAAATTGCAATGCTGTTTTTACGAATAAGTACTTCAAAATATCGCAACTTCCATTCACTCCAAACAAAAGACCGTTTCAGTATTAACGAATCGGCCTTTTAATTTTTTCTTTCGGCGATTCGTCATACTAAAACGGCGATTCGATTTCTTGGTTTGCAATCAGCCTTAAATCAAGCTGTTATTCGCTTCTATCGAATTTGCTTCAAATTGCCGTTTTCGTCTATTAAAAAGATGGAGGAGGCGGTATGTTTTTTTGTATCTTCTCTTTCATATTCTGCAACGAAATCCACCATATCAAGAAGCCTTTTATCTATTTGTGAAAAGTTCTCCGGTGATGGCATGCCGCCGAAATTGGCAGAAGTGCTGACTATCGGTTTGCCGAATTGTGCAAGAAGGTTTCTGCAATATGTGTGTTCGGGTATGCGAATACCTATGCTGCCGTTGTGAGAAAGCAAGTCAAGAGGAAGATTTCGGGCTTTAGGATATATGATTGTGGTGGGTTGTCCGGCAGAATGACTTTTACGCAGC
>URCX01000152.1 GCA_900546465.1 uncultured Bacteroidota bacterium
AGGGTCTGTCGCCATAAATACAGCTCCAAACATAAAACCGCCTATCAGGAAGTGATAATAGAATGGCATTTCCATATATGGGTTCGCTCCTATCATGTTAAAGACTAATCCCATGGCAGCACCGCCTGCAAATATGGAAAGCATTATTCTCCACGAAGCTATTCCTGTTACGAGCAGTATTACTGCACCTATCAATATAGCGACAACGGAAGTTTCTCCAACGCTACCGGGAATAAATCCCAAAAACATTTCCAATGCCGACGCATGTGGAGTTATTCCTCCTGCCAACATTTCTCCAAGCGGAGTTGCCCCTGAAATGGCATCGCCTTGCTCGGCAATCCAAACATTATCTCCTGACATCTGCGAAGGATAAGAGAAGAACAAGAATGCTCTCGCAACCAAAGCGGGGTTCAAGAAATTATATCCTGTCCCTCCAAATACTTCTTTACCTATTATTACTGCAAAAGCAACTGCTATTGCCAACTGCCACAAAGGTACATCGGGAGGACAAATCAAAGGTATCAACATACCTGTTACGAAATAGCCTTCACTCACTTCGTGTTTACGGATTTGAGCAAAGATACATTCTATTCCCAATCCTACTATATAGCTGACAAGCAACATCGGCAGGATTTTCAAGAAACCATAACCAAGATTGCCCCAAAAGTTATCGCAATAGCAACTTACCTGACCAAGGGAAAGATAATGCTGATAACCTATATTGTACATACCGAACAATAAGGCTGGTATCAAAGCTATTACCACCGTAAACATAGTACGCTTGTTGTCAACAGCGTCTCTTATGTGGCAACCGCTGACCGTAGTTTGCTCCGGCGTGTAGAAAAAAGTATCCATTGCGTCAAACAAAGAATGAAAAGCATACAACTTTCCGCCCTCTTCAAACTTCGGACGCATATTGTCCAACATATTTTTTATGAATTTCATTCGCCCATCTCCTTTCTCATTAAATCAAGACCTTGTCTTATTATGGCTTGTATATCTGTTTTTGAAGAGTCAACCAATTCGCAAAGAGCAAAATCCTCAGGAGCCACTTCATATATACCCAACTGTTCCATCAAATCTATATCTCCGATAACGCAAGCCTTTATAAGTTGCATAGGATAAATATCCATAGGAAATACTTTTTCAAACTCTCCGGTAACTATTAGAGGTCTGATACCTCCATTCAAGTTTGTATCGACTTTATACGCCTTATGATTAGGACAATTCTTCAAAAATCCGGACAAGAAAGTTCTCGAAACGCTGAATTTATCACAACCGGGAGCCAACCAACCGAACAAATGCCTTTCCTTTCCTTCCTTTATAACAGTTACCTGATTATCGTAATAGGAAATAAAGCCGTCTTTTTCAATTCTGGTTCCTGTCAAAACATTACCGCTTATGAAACGAAGAGGATTAGCCGTTGTATTGTTGTATATCAATGAAGCTATGCTTGCACCTCTCTTTACCTTATAATATTGAGGGTGGAAAACCTCTCCTCCTGTCAATGCCACAATTTTATCAGCCACATATCTTCCCTCCATAAACAGCTTACCAATGACCGCCAAGTCCTGAGCGTCCAAATACCAAATCCTTTCGCCCTTGTTAATCGGGTCTAATTTTTCAATCTGAACCGACACATTGCCACAAGGGTGCTTTCCCTCAAAGGTATTTATTTGAACGTTCTCCAATTTCAATAATTCATCGGTACGACTTATTGACGAATGCACGTTCAAATGAACTATTCCGTCTGTAAGTTTCCTCAAAACATCTACACCGACCTGCATTGCTGCCCTTTCTCCTTTCAAGAGAACAGCATAATCAGGAGCAAGCGGAGCAGAACTGAATCCACTTATAACAATACATTTAGGCTTTGTGTCAGGATTTGGAATCGTTGAATACGGTCTTTGTCTCAGCAGAGTCCAAACTCCGGAAGCAAGCATTTTATCTTTTACTTGCTCGGCACTCATGGCACTCAAACTTTCCTTTGAAAAGTCTTCATACTCCTCTTTGCCGTCCGGAACAATCCTGATAGACTTAATTACTCTTTTTTCTCCCCTTATGACAGCCGCTATGGTGCCACTCACAGGAGAAACAAATTTAAGGCGTTCCTCGCCTTTTGCATAGAAAATCGGCGTACCGGCTTTGACGTTGTCTCCTTCTTCAACGAGTAATTTCGGAGTCAGAGCGACAAAATCCTCCGGCTTAATGGCATATTCACCAACCGTCGTTTCCACAACCTCCGGCTTGGCTTCACCAAACAGACGAACGTCCAAACCCTTGGTAATCTTTATTGTTCTCGACATAGTCCTTGTCTTAATTACTAATTAGTTCTATTTTGCCAAAAAATAATTCGCAAAGGTACAACTATTTGCCCGATAATCGGTAGGCTTTCGCCGAAAATAATCAGCAATTTCAAATAAAAAACCGTCTGATTTGCTTCAATGAATGAGAATATACTCCGTCCTCTACGCGAAAGATACCTTTGGCGTCTATTTTATCAAGTCTGACATAAGCACTTGCATGAACGATGCTGTCTTTCGACAATAAAATTCCGACATGTACTATTTTGCCTGCATTATTTGAGAAAAAAGCCAGGTCTCCCGCTTTTACCTCATTCAAAGAAGCCACAGTATTGCCTTGCATGAACTGTTGCGAAGCATCTCTGCTCAACCTTATCCCGAACATCTTGAATATACTTTGAGTAAAGCCCGAACAATCCGTGGCGAAATTGCTTTTCCCTCCCCACAAATACGGTGTATATAAATAGTTTTCAAGATACGCCTCCAATTTCTCCCTGCAAAAAGGCTCTTCTTTCAATAAACATGCCTCCGACGCATCTATTTCATAATTTCCTACTTTATAGCATTTTGAAAAAATCCTACTTGCAAACGGCAACCTCGCCATATAGGAAATACCTGTCCTATCATTTGAAACTCTTACCTCATTAACGAACTCTCCTGTGTATAAAGCCTTAGCTCTTGTAAACAGAAAAAATTCATCTTTCCCTATTTCTATGTACTGCTTTCGGTCTATCCAACCCTCATAATCGTCATACCATAATTTTATATAGGAATTTTTCTCGCTTGATTCAAGTATGGAGAAAACATCTCCGAAAACCAACTGACTGCATTGTTCAGCCGTTTCGGCAGCTTCGCTTCTCAATGGAACAACCGGCAATAAACAAATCCCGTATTGCATACTTATAGTTTCTTTGTCTCTATTCCGTATATTATTCTTTCGATAACCCTATCCTCGGAATTATTCACAGGGTCATATTTGGAACGCAAATTATATCCGAACAACTTTCCCAAAGCCTGATAGAAAGCAGCACGAAAACTTCCCCTCAATTCCTTGACCAAAGCGTATGAATCGCTTCCCGTCTCTCGGTCTATCAATCTCAATAATATCTTACCCTGCGATTTGTTCAACTTCTTCAATGTCGGGCCGAACTTATTCTCTATTTCCTTTTCCGCCTGCTTCATTATCTTCTTTCTTTGAGAATCATTCTTTGCATTATTCAGCACAACGGTATAACGATCCAAGAGTTTACCTGCCTGTTTTGCGTAAGGATAAGTAATCTTCACGTTTCTGATAAGCTTCTTGTATTTCTTCTTTTCCGCTTCACTCAACGGGCAAACGTAACCGTTAACTCTTACAACATCGAGATATAACATCGGAATGGTATCACCTTGATAGATTGTTCCGAAAACGACCATTCCTCCACCCTGTTGAGCTTTCAAACAATAAGCTCCGAGCAACAGAATTATAATTGCTATCCTTTTCATGGCAGGTAAATATTACTTATTCGTTGCAAACAACTTTTCTCCGTTCTTTTCGATTTGAGCCTTGGCGTATTCTGCGGTTACGGTAAAAGTTTTCATGTTCTTATCATCGGGACTTGAAAACATCAAATCGGTAACCACAACTTCCAATATGCCTTTCAATCCTCTCGCTCCCAATTTATGTTTCACCGCAAGCGAAACAAAATAATCCAAAGCCTTATCTTCAAAATTCAACTCTATACCGTCCATTTCAAAAAGCTTCTTGTATTGCCTTATCACAGAGTTTTTCGGTTCTGTAAGTATAAGACGCAAAGTCTTTTCGTCAAGGGTGTCCAAATGGGTCAAGACAGGAAAACGTCCTATAAGTTCCGGTATCAGTCCGTATGCCTTCAAGTCCTGCGGCTGCAAGTACTTCAAAAGATTTTCCTTGTCTATATTTTCTCTTTCACCTCTTGCAGAGTATCCTATTGCATTGCTGTTCATTCGTGAAGCAATCTTTCGTTCTATCCCATCAAAAGCTCCGGCTGCAATGAACAAAATATTTCTTGTATCTACCTGTATATATTTTTGATCGGGGTGTTTCCTTCCTCCTTGTGGCGGCACATT
>URCX01000153.1 GCA_900546465.1 uncultured Bacteroidota bacterium
TGAATAATAATTTCTTCATCTCTTTGAATTTTAATTAGTAGTCATTTAATTGTACGTCCAATTTGAATTTACGCAGAAAACCGGAAATTATTGTATCTCCTACAAATTTCGGACGAAAAACCATATTGTCTCTCCATTTTTCTTTATCCAAGAGTTTTTATTTGGTCAGAGCATAAAGCCTTATTGTTCTTCCGAATTTGCAAGTGCTAAAAGCAGCATTTCGACGCTTATCATTGGATTAACTAAATTCAGTAATACATTCTCCTGTTTTATTGACAAAGCAATAAGAGTGTGAAAGAAATCGGACAGTTGGATTTTCTCTGTGTTTTGAGCTGTTTTTTGAGAAAAATGGCTGTTTTTCGGAGTGAGAAAGAAGATTGCCGATGAAAAACAGTCGTTTTTTCGGGAAAAACAAAGTCTTTTTACCATAAAGACGAAGTTTTAGTACTACTAAAACTTCGTTCTGATTTTCAGGAACGGCGTTTTAATTTTGTGAAAGGGCGTTTCATTATTGGAAAAATCCTGTTTTTGAGTTCTCAAAGACAGAAAACTTTGATTGACAACACTTTGCCAAGCCTCCAAATACTGCCGATTCTCACGCCATTGTGTGCTTACTCGATTCTTTCGCAAAGCATGAAGTTAACGAAATTGAAAACCCTTAATTTAGAGTTGCTTTTGAGAAAATCAAAATGCTAAGAAATGTAAAGAGAAGAAAGTGGGTATAGAGGACAAATAGGGAGAGAGATTGTAAAAGAGAGGGAGAAGATATACCGATGAAAAAAAAGAGATTGAAGAAGTGAGATAAGGTGAATTGAAGGGAAAGTCTTTGTTTATTCTCCGCTGTGCTTTTGATGGGTTCAGATGTTTTCTCTAAAAAAAGAAAGCGTCCCAAATGTTTGGAACGCTTTTGCTATTATCAATCGCTGTTTTAGCTGCCGAAGTTATCGTACATGATGTTTTCGGGCGGAACTCCCAAAGAGTCCAACATCTTTAATACGGCTGCTATCATTGGTGGCGGACCGCATAGGTAGTATTCTATTTCTTCGGGTTCTTTGTGGTCTTTGAGATAGTTGTTGTAGATTACATCGTGTATAAATCCGGTGTAACCTGTCCAGTTGTCCGTAGGATCCGGTGCGGATAGGGCGATGTGGTATGAGAAGTTTGGATTTTCTTTTGCGATTTCTTCAAATTCATCTACATAGAACAGGTCTTTTATGGCTCTTGCTCCATACCAGAAAGAGGCTTTCCTTTTGGTGTGATGTGTTTTGAATAGGTCGAAAATATGCGAACGCATAGGTGCCATTCCTACTCCTCCTCCGATAAACATCATTTCTTTGTCTGTATCTTTTATGAAGAACTCTCCGTAAGGTCCGGAGATAGTTACCTTGTCGCCGGGTTTCAATGACCAGATATATGAGGAGCATATTCCCGGGTTGACTTTTGCCCAACCTCCGTGTTCTCTATCCAATGGAGGGGTGGCAATACGGATATTCAACATTATGATGTTATTCTCTGCTGGGTGGTTTGCCATGGAGTAGGCTCTGAAACATGGTTCTGGGTTTTTCATGACCAAATCCCATACTTTGAACTTATCCCAATCGGCATGGTATTTAGGGTCGATGTCCATGTCCTTGTAGTTTATGGTACATGCAGGCACATCGATTTGTATGTAGCCGCCGCTTCGGAAATTAAGTGTTTCTCCTTCGGGCAATTTAACAACGAATTGTTTGATGAAAGTCGCAACATTATGGTTGCTTATAACTTCACACTCCCATTTCTTGATTCCGAAGATTTCGTCAGGTATTTCTATCTTCATATTTTCTTTTACCTTTACCTGACAGCCCAAACGGTAGTGTTCTTGTTGTTGCTTTCTTGAAAAGTGCGGTTTCTCGGTTGGAAGCATTTCTCCACCGCCTTCCAAAACTTTACATTTGCACATACCGCAGGTTCCTTGTCCTCCACATGCCGAAGGTAGGAATATCTTCTCGGCTGCAAGGGTTGCAAGTATGGAAGAGCCGCTTTCTACTTCGAGTTCTTTCTTATCGTTGATGTTTATTTTTACTTTGCCTTGCGGTACTAATTTCTTTCTGGCGTAAAGCAATATTGCTACCAAAAGCAAGACTATGATTAAGAAGACTGCTATGCTTATTATTACTATCTTTCCCATTGTCCTATTCTCCTTATAGTTTTATTCCCAAGAAGCTCATGAACGCCATTGCCATGAGGCCTGTTATTATAAATGTTATTCCAAGTCCTTTGAGCGGTGCAGGAACGTGGGAGTATCTCAACTTCTCCCTTATGGCTGCAAGTGAAACTATTGCCAACAACCAACCGATTCCGCTGCCTGCTGCAAAAGAAACAACTTCTCCTACATTGGAATAGTCTCTTTCTTGCATGAACAGAGAGGCTCCGAGTATGGCACAGTTCACGGCTATCAAAGGAAGGAATATTCCCAACTGACTGTATAAAGATGGAGAAACTTTCTCTATGAACATTTCAACCAACTGAACTATCGCCGCAACGACTGCAATAAAGATTATGAAGCTCAAAAAGCTCAAGTCTATATCGGCAAAAGAAGGGCTTATCCATGTAAGTGCTCCTTCAACCAAGATGTATTTATTGATAAGGTAATTTATAGGTACGGTTACGACCAACACGAACAATACCGCCGTTCCTAATCCCATAGATGTTTTTACCGTTTTAGATACGGCAAGATACGAACACATTCCAAGAAAGAATGCGAAAATCATGTTATCTATGAAGATGGACTTGATAAAAATATTGATTATCTCTTGCATGTCTCTGATTTTTCTTTGTTTCTACTTTTCGCAAAGGTCTTTGTTTCGACTTCTGTGAATCCATATTATAACTCCTACTATTATCAATGCCATCGGTGGCATTATCATGAGACCGTTGTTTACGTATCCGGCATCATAGAAAGATTGTGGTATTACTTTGTATCCCCAAAGCGAACCTGAACCGAATAGTTCTCTGATAAAGCCCATGGTTCCGAGGATAAAGGCATAACCCAATCCGTTGCCAATTCCATCAAGGAACGAAACTCCAGGTTTATGGCTCATTGCAAAGGCTTCCAAACGTCCCATGACAATACAGTTTGTGATAATCAGCCCGACAAAAACTGACAACTGTTTGCTGATTTCATAGACAAAGGCTTTCAGAACCTGATCGACAAGGATTACCATCATGGATACGATAACCAACTGTACGATAATTCTGATTCTTGGAGGTATCGTATTTCTTAGAAGAGAAACTACAACATTCGATAATGCAACGACTACCGTTACGGATAGTGCCATGACCACCGCAGGCTTTAATTGTGCCGTTACTGCCAAGGCTGAACAAATTCCCAAAACCTGAACGGTGATTGGATTTTCTTTGCTCAACGGATTTTTTATCAGTTTCAAATTATTCGCCATCTCTATTTGTTTTTGATTGTTTGAAAGTATTCGGTGTACATTCCCAAGCATTCTTGTATCATGTTGGAAACGCCGGTTGAAGTTATGGTTGCTCCGGAAATTGCATCAACTTGGTAAGGGTTTGCTGCGTCTGCTCTTTTCTTTACTTCAAACTTCAATACTCCGTTCTCGAAGATTTGTTTGCTTTTGAAACGAGTTTGAAAAGATGGTGTCGTTATTTCAGCTCCCAAGCCGGGGGTTTCGCTTTTATGTCCGAAGTTCACTCCTACAACTGTTGACAAATCGTCGTCCAAAGCGATATTTCCCCAAATGCCGCCCCAAAGACCGGCTCCTGTAACGGGAACAACATAGTTTTTCCTACCATCTTTTTCGCAAATGAACACAGGCATGGAGGCTGTTGCATCTTTTATCTTTGCTTTTGCCAACTCTTTTTTCATATCTGCTTTGAAAGGTCTTACTTGTCCTTTCTCTTGCTTTCCGTTGACATAGCTGTTTACAACTTCGCCCTCTGCATTAACACCATACTCTGCTACAAAGTATTTACCGTATAATTCCTCTGCATTTTCAGGTGTTGCATTTATTCCTACGGAAGAAAGCAACTGTTGCATCTTTTCAATCTCTTCGTTTTTCTGTTGAAAGGGTTTCAACCCTACCGCAGCCACTGATAAAACTGCTGCCGCTACTACAACCAATATGGTCGAGTAAACGAATATATACTTATTACTAAACATCTTTCCTCCTCGATTTATTGATTATTCTTTGCCAAAAGTTTTGTTCTCTTTGCTCTGCGACGTATGTTCGCTTCAACAACATAGTAGTCTATCAAAGGAGCAAACACGTTCAAAAGCAATATTGAAAGCATCATTCCTTCCGGATATGCAGGGTTAAGTACCCTTATCAAAACTGCCATTATTCCTATCAATGCTCCATAGATATATT
>URCX01000154.1 GCA_900546465.1 uncultured Bacteroidota bacterium
GAATAAAGAAGAGTTGCTCAAGAGCATAACGGAGGGACTTAAAGCAAACCTTCGTTTTGATGCCGATATGACGGCTCAAGTCCTCAACACCCAGCTGCAGGAAATCACTCCGAACAAAGGATTGTTCTATACCGGAGAGCTGATTATAGGAAAGGGCGAACAAATCACCGATGAAAAATACCAAATCCTTTCTTCACTCAAACAGGAATACGAAGGACAAAATGTGTCCAAGACAAAGCAATATACCATAACTCTGGGACAATTCCTCCTTGTTGTCATTGCCCTTACGGCAATGATGTTATTCATCAATCACAGTAACAAAGAAGCCTTCAAAGACAACAGAAAAGTACTTCTTATTCTCTTTGTCATTCTCTTTATGAACCTTATAATGGCAGGGGTAATGTTTATAAATCCCAAATACATCTATGCCGTCCCTCTATGTATCACTCCTATAATCATAAGAACCTTTTTCAATACCAAGACTGCCCTTTACGTCTTCCTTGTCAGCATAATCATAATAGGCTTTGCCGTACCCAACAGCTTTGAATTTGTATTCTACCAGCTTATAGCGGGCATGATGGCAATCGTAAGCATAGAACATTCGGACAAACGCTCTAATTTCCTTCTTACAAGTCTCTTCATATTCGCCAGCTATGCCCTTATATATATAGCGACCACCCTCATACAGAATATGGAATTGAATCAACTCGAATGGCAACGTTTCGTGATGTTTGCAATCAATGCCATAATGGTTCTCTTCTGCGTTCCATTCGTCATAATCTTGGAAAAGATGTTCAACCTTTTGAGCGACTTCTCTTTAATCGAATATACAAACACCAATACCAAAATTCTGAGAGAACTTTCCGTCAAAGCCCCCGGCACATTTCAGCATTGCGTTCAAGTAGCCAACATAGCAGAAGACCTGATACACGAAATCGGAGGCAATGCAATGCTTGCACGAGCCGGAGCCTTGCACCATGACATCGGCAAGATACTTATTCCCATGTTCTTTGTGGAAAATCAAAACACAGGTTTCAACCCTCATGACGAACTATCTTACGAAGAGTCTGCCCAAATCATAATTTCTCACGTTACCAATGGCGTTGCATTGGCAAAAAAGTACGGATTACCGGAACAAATAGTCGATTTCATACGCACCCATCACGGTACGAGCAAAACAAAATACTTTTACAACAAACAACTTGCCGAATTTCCCGACATGCCGATAGATGAACAGAGCTTCACCTACCGAGGTCCGAGACCGTTCTCCAAAGAAACGGCAATAGTAATGATGGTAGATAGCGTGGAAGCTGCTTCTCGAAGTCTGAAAAACCATTCCGAAGAAGCCATATCGGCATTGGTTGACGGTATTATAGATTCTCAAATAGCGGACGACCAATACTCCAATTCCTATATAACATTCAGAGACGTAAACAAGGCAAAAAGCATTTTGAAAAAGAAACTGCAAAGCATTTATCACGTCAGAATAGAATACCCCGTAAGCAAGAAATAAACATGGAAGCAATGATACTCGCAGCCGGCATGGGAACACGTCTTATGCCTCTGACCAAGGATAAACCGAAAGCACTTGTGGAAGTGGCAGCTTGCACTCTGCTTGAAAGAAATATAAGAAAGATGATAAGTTTCGGCATAAAGCATATTGTCATCAATACTCACCATTTTCCGGAACAAATACATGAACACATCAAAAGAAAACAATACCCTGCCGATATTTACTTCTCCGATGAGAAGGAGGAACTGCTTGACACCGGAGGAGGCTTTCTGAACGCAGAAAGGTACTTCACCAAAACCCAAACCATACTTCTGCACAATGTGGACATCATCAGCGATATCGATTTCAAACAACTTGAAAACCGATTGCAGAAAGAAGCAGCCCTTGCACTGCTTTGCGTCAGCCAAAGGCAGACAGACAGGCATTTGCTCTTCAATAAAGACAATCAGCTCTGCGGAAGAGATAACCGACGCAGCGGAACGACACATCTTGTCGGCGACGGAAAAGCCGAACACGCCTACGCATTCAGCGGAATCCACCTTATGCAAGCCGACATCTTCAATTATTTTACGCTGAAAGGCAGCTTCTCCATCTTGGAACAATACCTCTTACTTGCCGACCGCTATCCCATACGTCCATTTCTTCATAGTGCGGAAAATTGGTACGATGTCGGCAAAATCGACAGCCTTAAAACAATAGAAAAAGCCTTGGAAAAGCAAGCGAAGTACTGAAAATCCGAGAAAAAGTTTTGTACTGTGAACGATAAATAGTATTTTTGTACTCATAAACGAGAATAAATCAGAATATAATATGAAAAGAAGAGCAGCTAAATTATTGTCCCTATTGGCATTGTTGGCAACAACGCAGGCATATTCCCAAATCACCCCTCATACAACGACGGATTACCGATTGTTCGGCTATCCTCAACAAGTCAGATACATGAAATTTGAATCCGACTCCAACTTAAAAAATCAACGCACAAGCTTCATTGAGGACTACCAACTGACATTCGACAACCAACGCCGCCTTACAGAACGCACTAACTATATAGACGGAAAACAAGACCGCCATTGCAAGTTCGAGTACGACAATAACAGACACCTTGCCAAGGAAACACTTATGGAAGCCGATAACAAAATAGTTTCCATCACCGAATACAATTACAATTATCTCGGACGAGTATCTCAGATAACCACAGTCGAATATCCGCAAAGCAGAGGCGGAGCCAATACCATCGTAAGGCAGGAGATATACGAATACAATACAAAAGGACAACAAATAAAACAAACCATAAGTTCGGACAATAACAAAGAAAGTCGCACTACGGAATTTTTCTACGGTCCCCAAGACAGCCTTATTTATTCCATAACGAAATACTCTTACAACAATCACGTTGACAAAACCACATATAAAAGAGACTTCAAGCACAGCCTGATTGAGAAAACGGACGTACGCAACGACAAAACAATACGCCGCGAAACCTATAACTACAACGACAAAGGCTTGATTGACAAAAAGGAAATCTATAACGGCAAAAACAAAAAATTACTCACCTATACATACGCATACGATCAACACAACAACCTCACGGAAGAGATTGCAGTAAACGACAGAGGCGTAAAGACAATAGAATACTACTATAAGTATGAGAAAGACAAGTATTTCAACTGGACAAAACGCACAGTATATGATGTTTGGGACGTGAAGTACACCGAAATCCGCAAAATAGACTATCTTGACAAAGAACATTGGTACGAAGACCTCAAAGACGAAGACACAAAACGCATAGTCAAAGACCTTGAAAAATAAACAAAAAAATAAAGTAGGCGGCAATCTACACCCTCCCCTGCTTTACCATTTCGATTCCCCTTTCTGCAACAATTTTACAGCAAATGCAGAAAGGGGAAAGCCGTTTCATTAAAATGAATCGGCGTAAAAGAAAAATAAAACGGCGTAATAAAATCGTGAAAGACCGCTTGCAGTAACAGAGCTGCACAAAGCAATATCGGCAAAGAGAATTACAATAGAACATTTGGCAGTTTCAATAATATTTCTTTACTTTGCAAAGTAAAAATATTCAAAACACCAACAGGAAAAGAGATATGAAGTTTATCTTACGAACATTACAATTAATACTGTTACTTCTTATTTCAAGCAGTATTTATTCACAGGAAACGGATTTTATCACAACGAAATATGTAAAAGCAGGATACGACTACACCCTTCCGAATGATGCAATAGACACATTCATATACATTCGAACGAATGATGTTGCAGAAGTATCAAAAATGTTGCAAGGTCGTAATAAGGTTAAAGCCTTTGTTATTCAAAGTACTGTATTGACGAAAGAATTGATGGATACAATTCTTTCACGAGAGTTCTGTGAATTATATATCGACAATACCTACATAATGGACGCTACAGCATTGTTTGAGAACCTTATTTTCCAGAAAGAATTACGTGTCCTATATTTCAGACTTTGCAACCTTTACGAAATTCCGGAGGCAGCATGTTGTCTGAAAAAACTTCAGAGATTGGAAATAAACTATTGCTTTATTGATATTTTACCGGCATATTTATCCGGTTTGAATCATCTGAAATATTTGGGAGTAAGAAATTCACACCTTAGAAAAGTATCTGACGATTTCATCAACCCCAACATTGTTGTTTTGGACGTTTCTTCCAATAATTTTTACAACGGTTTTCCATTTGCAATATGCAATCTCAGCGGTTTGGAATGTCTTGATTATTCTTTCAACACTTCCTATCCGGAGGGTGATTGCAATATTGAATATTTAGAGAACTTGCAGGAAATAAATCTGAGAGGGTGTGGCTTGAAAGAATTTCCATCA
>URCX01000155.1 GCA_900546465.1 uncultured Bacteroidota bacterium
TTTAGCATTTTGAGCTCCTATATGGAATTTTTCCAAAAAGCCAACTATTTTCCACATTTCTTGATTTTGTTTTTCCATGCTGGCATTAAGATATTGTGTTTTACCTGTTTGCACATTTCTTTTCTTGTGTGTATTTTTTCTACTGTTGCTTTCTGTAAATTGCAGTGAGGAAAGATTTTTCAGCAATGGTCGGGGCTTGGTGTCGGGTAAAGACTTTTTTTCACTACCTTTGCACTTCAAACTTATAAATCGAAGATGATGAAATATGATGTCATTGTTATAGGCAGCGGTCCGGGAGGATACGTTGCTGCTATCAGAGCGGCACAATGCGGTTTCTCGACTGCGGTTGTGGAAAGAGAGAATTTGGGCGGTATATGCTTGAATTGGGGTTGTATTCCGACGAAAGCATTGTTGAAATCCGCACAGGCATTTAACTATATCAAGCATTCCGAAACCTACGGTATCAAAACAGAGGGCACGTTCAAGCCTGATATGAACGCCATTGTGGAACGTTCCCGCGGCGTTGCCTCTAATATGGGTAAGGGTGTGGCTCACCTTATGCAGAAAAACGGCATAACTGTAATAGAAGGTGAAGCCAAATTGACCAAAGACCGCAAAGTTGCTGTCAATATGAAGGACGGAAGCGGTGAACAGTTGTTTGAAGCCGAGCATATCATATTGGCAACCGGTGCAAGAAGCCGTAATCTTCCTAATATGCCGCAGGACGGAAAGAAAATCATCGGTTACCGTGAGGCTATGACTCTTAGGGAGCAACCCGAAAGCATGGTAGTTGTCGGTTCCGGTGCAATAGGAAGCGAATTTGCTCATTTCTACCAATCGCTCGGCACACAGGTAAGCCTTGTCGAGTATATGCCGAACATAGTTCCCAATGAGGACGAGGAAGTCAGCTCGACATTGCAACGTTGCTTCAAGAAGAACGGCATGAAAGTGCTTACTGCCACAAGCGTCGAGGCTGTCGATACAAAGGGAGACAAGTGCAAGGTTCTTGTAAAAGGCAAAAAAGGCGAACAAACGATAGAATGCGATATTGTTTTGTCTGCCGTCGGAGTTGCAACCAACATAGAAAATCTCGGATTGGAGGAAGCCGGCATTAAAGTGGAGAGAGGCAAGATCGAAGTAGATGATTACTACCGTACAAATATCGAAGGAGTATATGCAATAGGCGACATAGTTCACGGACCTGCCTTGGCACATGTTGCAAGCCGCGAAGCTGTTATTTGTGTCGAGAAGATAAAAGGCTTGGAGGTTGAACCTATCGATTATGGCAATATTCCGGGCTGCACATATACTACTCCTGAAGTTGCTTCCGTCGGATTGACCAAGGCAAAAGCCGAAGCAGAGGGCAGAGAGGTCTTGGTAGGCAAGTTTATGTACATGGCAAGCGGCAAGGCTGCTGCAAGCGGCAATAAGGACGGCTTTGTGAAAGTGGTGATTGACGCAAAGACGGACGAGATACTTGGTTGCAGCATGATAGGAGACAATGTTACGGAGATGATTGCCGAAATCGTTGTCGCAAGACAGAACGGCTTGACGGCAAAACAGCTTTTGGAAGCCGTGCATCCTCACCCTACAATGAGCGAAGCAGTAATGGAAGCATTGGAGGCTGCATACGGTAAAGCAATACACGGATAAGGTTCATGGAAATCGTAAAAACGCCGATCGAAGGCTTGCTCGTAATTAAACCTGATGTGTTTGCAGACAACAGAGGTTACTTTTTCGAGACCTATAACGAAGAGAAGTTCCGGCAGCTTGGTTTAAGAACGGATTTTGTTCAGGATAACGAATCATGTTCGAGTAAAGGCGTTGTGAGAGGACTGCATTTCCAAGCTCCGCCTTTTGCTCAGGCAAAATTGATACGCGTTGTCAGAGGCAGCGTTTTGGATTTTGCTCTCGACATAAGGCGAGGCTCTCCGACCTACGGCAGATATTTCTCCGTGAAGTTGGACGACATAGAAAAGAATATGTTCTTCATTCCCGAGGGATTTGCACATGGTTTTTTGACCTTGGAAGACGATACTGTCTTTTCCTATAAATGCACCGCTCTTTACAACAAGCAATCGGAAGGAGGACTGCTTTGGAACGACAAGAAGCTGAATATTGATTGGACGATTGCCGAACCTATACTCTCGGACAAAGATAAGCTCTGGGGAAAGTTCGATGAATTTACCTCACCATTCGATTACGACCAATGTCCTTAGAGAAGGCAAAGGAAATACTGCGAAAATACTGGGGCTATGACGATTTCCGCTCCGTGCAAAGGGAAGTCATCGGCTCTGTTCTTTCAAAACAAGATACTCTTGCACTCATGCCGACAGGCGGAGGCAAGAGTATTTGTTATCAACTGCCTGCTTTGATGATGCAGGGCGTTTGCATAGTGGTCTCTCCCTTGATTTCGCTTATGAAGGATCAGGCAGACGCATTGCGGGCAAGAGGAATAAAAGCAAAGAGACTGACAACGGATGATATGCCCAACGGCTTCGACATGGCATTGAACCATATCAAAACAACTTTCGTCAAATTCGTTTTTCTCTCTCCCGAAAGGCTGCAAAACCCTGCCTTCATGGAATTTCTTCAATCGGTAAAACCCTGTCTTTTTGTGGTCGATGAAGCCCACTGTATTTCGGAATGGGGACATGATTTCCGCCCCGAATATCGCCAAATAGACGTTTTGCGGCAATATCACCCCGATGTACCCATACTCGCTCTCACTGCCACTGCCACCGAACAAACCTCAGGCGATATCCAACGCTGTTTGCATTTTCGCAAACCAAATATCATCAGAGGCGAATTCAGAAGACAGAATATCAAATGCATGCTTATAGAAGACGTAAATAAGCTCGGACGTTGCGTTCGTATCATTGAGAAAGTCGGAGGCAGCGGAATAATTTACGTATCCACTCGTTTTCGTGCCGAAATGCTCGCCAAAAGTTTGCAATCGGAAGGCTTGTGTGTTCAAAGCTACCATGCGGGACTTACGGACTACGAAAGACGGACGCGACAGGAGGCATGGAAGAAAGGAGACCTGCCTTTGCTTGTGGCAACCAAAGCTTTCGGAATGGGAATAGACAAAGGCGATGTGTCATACGTCATTCACATGGACATACCGAACTCATTGGAAAGCTATTATCAGGAATTCGGACGTGCAGGCAGGGACGGCAGTGAGGCATACGCCGTTATGCTTTACAGGCAGGAGGATAAGAAAGATATGCTCAAAAGAACTCTTGCCGACTATCCGGAAGAGAAAATCCTGCGTCTTGTTTATGATAAACTATATACCTATTACCATATACCTTATATGTCGGGTAAAAATCTCTCCAAACTGTTCGACTTAGATGAATTTGCGAAATATTGCGACATAAGCAGGCAGAAAGTTTATGCAAGCATGCAGATACTTCGCAGAATAGGCATTCTGTGGATAAAAGAGGAATATTACCCCGTTTCAAAGGTCAAAATACTGCTTTCCGGCACCCCATTGCGACAACTCTTGCAAGAAGAGGACGATTACTCCCTCATTTTGGGAGCGGTATTGAGGCTTTGCGACGGAGCTGCAAGCATGATGAGATGGTTAGACGAAGACCGCATTGCAAAATACCTTGAATGGACAAAAGAAAAGACCGTAAAAATGCTGCATAAGCTCGCCGATACGGGAGCGATCTGCTACGAATACCGTTCCGAAGGGCAGTACGTACTCTTTACTTCCGACAGAGTACCGGCAAAAGACCTTTATATACCATCGAAACACTATAAAGAACTGAGGCAAGCCGCCATAGATAAAGCCCAAGCCGTTATCGATTATATCGAAAAGGCGAAATGTCGCGAACAATTTCTCCTTTCCTATTTCGGAATAAAGAGCGAGGCTTGCGGCGAGTGCGACCTCTGTTTGCAAGGCTTGGTCAAACCAAAGCAAATACGTGAAAAAGTCATTTCAGTTCTCAAAGAAAAAGACAGAGAACTCGACTTCTTCAAAACCGATTTTGAATTCATGGACGACGACAGAGTGTTCACCGTTTTGAGACACATGCTTGACAAAGGCGAAATCACACTTCACGGCACACTGTTGAGCCTTACGCCTTACGGAAAGAGCAAATAAAATTAAGCATTCGGCATTTCAGTTGATTATTTTCCTATCTTTGCAGACAGAAACAAAAGATGATGGGAATGAAAAGAATTTTGGTAACCGGTGGAGCAGGCTTTCTTGGAAGTCATCTCTGCAAACGTTTGCTTGCCGAGGGCAATGAGGTTATTTGTTTGGATAATTATTTCACGGGAACAAAGCGTAATATTCTGCCTTTGATGAACGAGCCGTATT
>URCX01000156.1 GCA_900546465.1 uncultured Bacteroidota bacterium
AGCAAATAGGCGTACCTTTGCCGCAGATAAAACGATTACAGCCTATGAAGACTAATAAGAAAATAAGAAACGAATTATTTTTTGCCTTTATCGTCCTTAGCCTTGCCGTTTTGTTTGCATTTGCCCGTTTACATATAAACAAGGAAAAACAAACCGCAGGAGCGAATACCGCAGAAATATTTCATCAACCTTGAATTGTTTTGATTTTTCATAAACTTATTACAGCGGAACGGCAAGCAGATAAAGCCGTTCCCTGTTATGGTTTCTCCAAACGCCGTTCTAATTTCCTGAAACGGCGTTTCGGTTTTCCGAAACGCCGTTCTGTTTTTGGGGTATTGGGAAGCGGATAAGCGGGGTGGGATTTCCGTTGTTTTATCCGCTTGATTATTGCTGCTTTATTTTTTGTTGTGAATAAAGTTGCTTATTTGTTTTATTGCTTGCGGGGTTCTGAGACTTTGACAGTCTGTTATGGAACTTTCTATGCCGAGTATCCTGTTTTCCTTGACGGCTTTGAGCTTATTGTATGGGGCGGTGGTCTTGAAGGTTTCCAAGTCTTCTTGTCTCACAATGATATATTCGGGTTGTTGTTTGAAGATTTCTTCTTTGCTTATCGACCAACCTTTTATATGTTTGGCTATGTTCTCACCGCCTGATAGTGTTATGATGTCGTCAATGAAGGTATCGCCGCCTGAGGTGAAGTCTCCCGTATTGCCGAAGCCTGCCACGTAATATACGGTCGGTTTATTGTCCGAGGGTATGGAGGAGGTAATATTTGCTATTTCCTTCTTCATGTTGCCAATCAAACTATCGGCAAGTTTTTCCTTGCCGAATACTTTACCGAGAAAAGTAACCGTCTCATAGACATCTGTAACTTTTTTTCTCTCCGGCAGACATACGACGCACAAACCTGAACTTGCCATTTTGTCAACCATTTCTTTGGCAACCATCGAGGCTGTGAATACAATCTCCGGTTTTTTCGCCATAATCATTTCCATATTGGCATCGCTTATTCCGCCAACCGATGGGATTTTCTTTGCTTCTTCGGGATAGAGGCAGTAATTGGTTCTGCCTGCTATGCGGTCTCCTACTTGCAAATCGAAAAGCAGTTCCGTTATTCCGGGCGATAGGGATACCACTTTTTGGGGATTGGTCTTCACGGCGACTTCTCTGCCGTAGTAATCCTTGAAAGCGATGGTCTCTTCTGCTGCTCCGCTCTCTGCTGCTTTGTTTCCGCAGGCGAAGAAAAGCGGTAAAATCACCGCAAGACAAATTCCTCTTGTTATTCTTCCTATATTCATCTTTCAAAAATGTTTTTCAACGTTTGCTTTACTGATATTTCTCTATGCTAAAAAAGAAAAAGGGTGCGGATAAGACCTTTACGAAAGGCTTTGTCTTTATCCGCACCCTGTATTCTTACATTCAAAAAGTTCTATCTTACGAACAATTTTTTACTGCTTTGCATTCCGTCTTTCTCAACTGTCAATACATAAACTCCGCTTGGCAAAGAAAGATTCAATTCGCAATTTCCGTTTGCCATGCCTGCGAATACTTGTCTTGATTGCATATCAAAGATTTTTATTGCGGAAGTTCCGTCTTCCAACTCTATGTTTACAACTCCCGAAGCAGGGTTCGGATAAAGTCGGAAAGAGAATGCTTGAACCTCTGCAAGAGATTGAACCGTCAAAGTGCGGAATGTAAGTTCTTCTCCGTAAACAGTGTTACCGCCATCGTTTGTTGCAAATGCACGGAAAGTATATTCTGTATCCGGAACAAGCCCGTTGATGCTTACGGCATAAATATCGTTTTCATCTGTCGATGTTACGGAAGTCCACGTTTGCTCATCTGCCGTTTTGTATTCAAATCCTCTTGCCGTAACTGTCTCAGTGCCGGCAGCCAAGTCGGCATTCAAAATTGCACTTTCCTCCGTTACCTCCGTGGCTGCAAGTGTTGTCAAAGTCATAGGCACGACAAACGGTGCGTTATCGTTCTTATATGTAAATCCATCAACGCAGAAATATGACGGAGCATTAAGATAACCGTAAGCGACATCGTTCGAAGCAAGTGTAAAGGCTATCTTGCTGCATTCTCCCAAGGCTTGCAAATCCATATACACCCATTCCTTCACCAAATCCGCCTCAGGGTCTTGACTGTTGCGGTAATCGGCAAGATAAACGGTTACCGTTCCGGTTTCTGTTCCCGCTGCGTCATAGCCCGTTGCCGTTATGGTTTCCCACATACCTGCGGTGAAACTTGCGGTGAAGTGGTTATACATTGCCGTACTTGGAGCCACATATATTCCTTGTGGGAAGAAAGCAGAGTTATCTGCTTTGCGTATCACGTTATGAAGAGGTGTTTCGCCGTAGTCTGAATAATAGCCTACCATGTACTTGGAGCCTGCACCCTCCAAGGCTTGCAAACTTGCGGAAGAATAGTAGCCGGCAGCTGTGGTATGATTTGACGGTCCGAAGCCGCAAGCGAAACTGCCTCCGTACAATCCCACTGCTTCGTAAGCTATCTCACCATCGATATAATCCTTATAGTAATTGCCATCTCCGCCCAAAGTACCATTCGTTGCACTTATCAATTCATGACTGTCGGCAGCCAAGACTATACTCTCGCAAGATGAAGAAACATAAGGCACGCCGCCATTCATCACAGCCACTCCCGTAAGGTCGAAACCGGCAGAATAGGCACCTGCACACGGAGAATCATAGATTATATTGCCTTGTGCGTCCGTATCGACGCCCTCTGTTACATCTATCAGTTTGACAAAACGAATGTTCATCTTATCAAGATTGACATCATCGGGTAATTCGGAAAGGTCGAAAGGTGTACCGTAGCCGACTTCGTACTTTCCTGCAAGATTGTTGTAGTGTTGTGCCATCACATCCGAGCTGCCTGTGCTTAGCGATGTGGCAGGAAAACGGAAGAAATGCTCTCCATCGCTGCTTACTTCAACGAAGGCAAGTTCCAAAAAGTTAGGACCGAAAGGGTTTTCAAAGACTGCGAAATCATAACCCGCTCCGTTAACTATCGGACGGTCGAAAGTAATCAAGGCTTCACCGCCGAATCCCAAGGAAATGGCAGTCGTTGTTGTGCTGTCAGGCACACCCTGTGCCATGTCGGGAGTTCCATAACTCACTCTTGTTGTTCCGTTCGGAGCGGTGAAGCCTCGCTTGACTTGAACACCGTAAGCCCATGAAACAATCCTTGAATCGGAAATTGCAACAGCCTGACAACCATCCGTTCCAACCGGACCGTCGAATTGTGCAAAGATGAACGCCGTCTGTAACAGCATTCCCAAAAATAAAAATACTCTTTTCATTGTTCTATTGTTTTATTTATTACTATTCAAACACCTGAGAACCCGAACGGAAAGAAAGATGAACGACAAGACCGCAAAATCCGAAACAACAATTCCGGCGATGACGCTTCAAGCTCTTTCCTCGAAAGCTCTCAACAAGCAATGCAATACGGCAGGTCTTCTGACTCGTTCCGGCTATCGAAGCCTTCCCATCGGCTTTAACCAACAGTGGCAAAGGATATTCAATAAGCCTCATTGTAGAACTCACAGCAGCGGGACTGTTCGGGATTTACACCCGATTCCCTTTTAATCTCTGCAAATAGAGAACCGTTTGCGGCTGCAAAGATAGTGCTTTTCATGAAATCAGCAACCCATCTCGATATTTTTTTCGGCGTTTCAGAAAAATAAAACGGCGTAAAAATTTCTTGAAACGGCGTAAGAGTTTTGCAAAATGGTGAGTTATTCCGAGGAGACAGGGGATTGGGGGAATCTATCTTGAAAAAGCTTTCATTCACAACACTTTTACTTGTTACTTGTGTTTGAATACAATGATGCAAATAACCCTCCATACTTTCCAACAAAGGGAAAATTGCATTTTTTCCGCATAAAAACACAATGAATATGCAATTCCATCACTGAAAGGCTTGCTTTTGGGCGACTTGTCCATACTCTTGTGAAGATAAGGGAGAAAATGTAGGAAATATCAGCAGAATTTGCAAACGATAAAACCTTATCCGAAATCATAAGGAGAGGTTGCATTCATCACCGAATGCAAGCTCTCTCCTATTTTTCCTTATAAAAATAAGGCGTGATTTATTTTCCGATTATTCGACTACCAACTTCCTTATGGCATTGCCGAACTTTATTGCATAAACTCCCTCAGGCAGCTTGCCTATCTCTATTCGTAAAGTCTCCTGACCGGCTTTGAGGTCGAACGTTCCTGCTTTTCCGCCGTTGAGCTCGGGGATTTGAAGCAAGACATTCTCTTTCAATGCCTCGA
>URCX01000157.1 GCA_900546465.1 uncultured Bacteroidota bacterium
GGAATGCAATTCCTTCATGCTCTCCAAATGAGCAAGATACTTGGCAAACACATCAGTATTCCGGTCAACATCATCTTTATATATGCTTAACATGACCATATTTTTGGTAGAGAAATCCACATCCTTGTTCAAACATAAACGGGATATGTATTCTTCCAAAGTATCCGGCATATTCTTCGCCGCATAATACTCAATCAATGCAATGGTATTGTTCTCGTCATCGGGAGAAACGCTTTCTATTCTCTTGAAATAGGAATACGCCTTTGCCGAATCACCGCTTTGCACTGCCAACTGTGCCAATACGGATAAATAATCCACGTTTTGTGGAAAGCTTTCCGACAAACGCTCCATTTCTTTTTTCGCTTTGTCGGGTTCCTGCATTTGCCGGTACAATTTGTACTTCAACATGCTCGTCTCTTCACTCACTCCGCGTCTCTTCTCCATTCGATTCAATACAGCTATCATCTTATCATACCTGCCCGCAGTAAAATATATATCGGACAATTCTCTGTAATATTCATCTGCATCGGGATTTTGCTTTAAGAGCTTCTCGTACTGCTCCGCAGCCTTCTCCGGTTGACGAATTTGACGGTAAATCTCTGCAAGCTGCTCCCTGTACCAATGATTCTTGGGGTTGAGTTCTATTGCCTTTTCATTATATTCTATCGCCGAAGCCACATTTCGTTGCTCGAAATTCAAAGCCGAAAGTTGATAATATGCAAGAGAATTGTTCGCTTGCAGTTCTATGATTTTCTCATATATGGCAATAGCCTCATCAATGTTGCCAATCTCTTTCCGGACGGCAGCATCAATAAACATTGCCGTGATTTTCTCGACCTGCTCAGCATTTGTATCCGCTGCCTTACGCCCCGATGAACATGCAGATAAGGCAAAAAGAAAAACAAACGATAGTAAGACTGCTCTTAAACGCACCCTCATTCCCAATCCGTAACGTTATAATCTCCGACGCTCAGGCGTTCAGCCCTGCCTTTAAGCATTGCATTGCTGCCAATCATGCTTTCGCCAATCACACTCTTGCTTATCACCGTTGCTTTACCTATTATGGAATTGCTTATACGGCTGTCGCTTATACTACAGCCCTCTCCTACGCTGACGTATGGACCGACCACACAAGAGTTCAGACTTACACCACGAGCAATATAAACAGGAGGTATGATGACACTATCCTCACAAACAACATCATCGGCAACAAGTTTTTCCTTATCGGATTTCAACTCCAATACTCTGCGATTTGTATATATCGTTGCCGCAGGATTTCCGCAATCCAACCACTCTTTCACATTCTCAGTCTTAAACCTCAAGCCCTTATCCAACATATTCTGCAAAGCATCGGTAAGTTGATATTCGCCGGACTTGGTTATGTTATTATCCATCAGGTATTGCAATTCACTCAACAGGTTCTCCCCCGACTTAAAGTAATAAATACCGATGATGGCCTCATTGGAAACATACTCCTTCGGCTTTTCCACAAAACCGTTAATTGTTCCATCCTCGTTTTTTCTCACAACACCGAACGCACTCGGGTCTTCAACCTTATGAGTCCATATTATACCATCCTCCTCTGTGTTCATGGAGAAACCGGCATCAAACAAAGTATCGGCAAAAGCCACAGTTACCTTCCCTTTCAGACTTTCTCTTGCACACCAAACGGCATGTGCCGTTCCCAATGCTTCTTTCTGGTAATAAATCCTGCCCCTTGCACCCATTCCTTCGGCAATGGATACCAATCTTTGCTCGACCTCACTGCCGAAATTTCCTATTATGAAACCTATTTCCTCAATCGGTTCACCAACCACAAGGTTTATTTCCTCGCAAAGTCTTCTCACTATGGATTTACCCGCAACCTCTATAAGCGGTTTTGGAGTTGTCAATGTATGGGGACGGAGCCTTTTGCCCATTCCCGCCATGGGAATTATTATTTTCATATCTACACTTCTTTTACCTTGCAAAGGTAATACAAATCATCAAAACAAATACATCAAAGAACCAAAAACAAATCTCTATCGCAAAGAAGCAAGTTCCAATTCGTATAATCCGAACCCGCTTCATATTCGTTAGGATTTCGATTTCCTTACAATTCCTTCAAATTTACGATTTTCAAATTCACCAACTTCATAGCTTGCAAAAAAAATCGACAGAAAGCAATACTGTCAGTCTTTTCGTGAGCATTCGAGAGCCTTGCAACAATATAAATTTCAATTACTTGCAAAGTCATCGGTAATTGGCGGAAATGAATCGGCGAAAGAAAAAATTCTTCCGCCGATTGAGCAAATTCTTTCGGCGTTTTATTTCCGTAGAACGGCGTTTCGGCAAGATGCATGGCAAGAATGGTTTGATAAAATGACTTTCTTAAATGTTTTTCAAGGTTTTGTATGCGGTATTTCGAATGTATTATGCCTTAAAAGAGATAAGAACACGTCGTCTCGTCAACGGAAATCGATAGAAATTGCAGTCTAATTCTCTGAAATTTGGTTTGAACGGGATTTCTTGCTACCTTTGCAAATGTTTAACGATAAAGCAACAACAATTATGAAGAAACTGTTACTTTCTATGTGCGGCATATTGCTGACAAGTGTACTTACCGCACAAACTTTCACTTTTGAGGGACTGAAGTATTGGGTAATTGATAATAATTCGGTGAAAGTTGCTCAACAAAACAGCTCAGCTATTTCCGGAACTGTGAATATTCCTTCCGCTGTAACCTACAATAACAATACGTATAGCGTTACTGCTATCGGAGATTATGCGTTTATTGTGTGTACAAGCTTAACTTCCGTTACCATTCCGAACAGCATTACTTCTATCGGACAGGGTGCGTTTTTTGGTTGCAGCGGTTTGACTTCGATAAGCATTCCGAACAGCGTTACTTCTATCGGAGCGGAGGCGTTTCGTTCTTGCAGTTTTGTGTCGGTTACCATTCCGAACAGTGTTACTTCTATCGGAAGTCATGCGTTTATCAAATGCAGAAACTTAACTTCGGTTACCATTCCGAATAGTGTTACTTCTATCGATAAATATACGTTTTGGGGTTGCAGCAGTTTGACTTCTGTCAAATGCTTGACAGCAACGCCGCCTTCTCTCGATTCTTCTGCTTTCATCGGCGTTGGTGCGACCTGCACTTTGACAGTACCGTGCGGAACTATTGACGCTTATGAGGAGAGCGATTGGAATACGGTTTTTGCAGGACGTATTTCCGAGGATACGCCTTTTGAACTTAACGTTTCGTCGAGCGATACAACCTTGGGTATTGTGGGAATAAGTTCGGGAGAAAACTGTCCTGAGAAGGTATTGACAGCCACTCCTGCTTCTTGTTATCATTTTACTGTGTGGAATGATGGCAGTACAGATAACCCTCGCACGATTACGGTAACGCAGGATACAACTTTCACGGCGAACTTTGAAAGAAACATTTCTCGTCAAGAGATTTACGATACAATTTGCGAAGGAACTACCTACGACTTTCATGGCAGAGACCTGACGCAGGCTGGAACATATAGCGATACTTTGCAAACAATAAACGGTTGCGACAGCGTAATAGTTCTTACCTTGTCAATCAACCCTGTTTATCATGATACCATAAATGCAGAAATCTGCGAGGGCAGTGTTTATACGGAGAACGGCTTTAATGTCAACGAAGCAGGTACATATACTCAAACATTGCAAACCATCAATGGTTGCGACAGTATCATTACGCTTAATCTTACGGTTAATTCGGCTTTGACAAGTATCATCGATGCTGAAATCTGCGAGGGAACGACTTATTCTGAGAACGGGTTTGAACAGAGTGAAGCCGGAACATATACGCAGACCTTGCAAACTTCCAATGGTTGTGATAGTATAGTAACATTGAACCTTTCGATGAAACCCAACTCAATGACGACATTCACGGCAACCGTGTGCGAAGGTACGGTTTACACGGAGAACGGTTTCAACGCAAGCGAGACAGGAATATATACGAGAACCATGGAAGGAGCAAACGGTTGCGACAGTACAATAACGCTCGACCTTACTGTTAATCCTTCTTACCAAATCGGAGTTCTGGCGATAATCAACAGGGGTGAGACTTATACGAACTTTGGCTTCAACGAAAGTGAAGCCGGAACATATACGCAGCATCTGCAAACGGTAGATGGTTGCGACAGTACAATAATGTTGACGCTTGTGGTAATGATGTCGTTGGACGATGCAACGGTAGATAAAAATGCGTTCATATTTTATCCCAACCCTGCGAAGAGTTTCGTGAACTTGGAGTTTAAGGCATT
>URCX01000158.1 GCA_900546465.1 uncultured Bacteroidota bacterium
CATGTCATACGCCATGATGACACCCGAAGAAGCAAATCCAAAGATAAACTACGCTCAAACATTTTCTCCGACCGTTTCTCCGACCGCAAATCCGGCAAAGCAGGAAATTCAAAACCCACCTCGTCCATCAATTCCTCCATCGCATAAATAGGACATCTCGTTCTCAAAGCCATATTGATTGCATCAGACGGACGAATCTTAAACACCTTGCTTTCCATTCTTGAACTGCAAACCATCTCAGCACCATAAACCCCATCTTCAAATGAAGTTATCACCACAAACTCCAGCCCCACATCAAAATAATAAGCCACATCGGCAAAAACATCATAAACAAGAGGTCTTGGCAACTTTTCACCATCTAATACCGGAGCCATCATTTTTGCCTCATACTCTCCGATGGATATACAGAGAGCGGAATTGCTGTCCTCATTCAATAATATGACATCAAAAAGCCCTTCACACTTTGAAGGGTGCAATGAATAAACTCTGAGTGGTAACTTCATAATGGTTTTAGTGTTTAAGTCCTCATTTCTCTTGAACGAAAAAAGAAAATAAATGTTTAAGTTTCACGATATATTTTTGCATTGACCTTGACAAGTTGGAATTTCTTTGTAACTTTGCCGCTTGAATTAAAGTAGAAATCTCAAATAACAATATTCATACATATTATGAAGAAACTTTATCTGTTACAGCTGTCCCTGATAGTGCCTGTACTTACGCAGGCAAGCGAAGCTGATTTGAAAATCCCCAAAGAAATACATGAGTTCGGAGTATTACATTGGGGATTTTTTATTGCCTTATTGGGTATCCTCTTTGGAATATACCAATTCTTGAAAGTAAGAAAGTTGCCGGCACACAAAAACATGTTGGACGTTGCACAAGTAATTTATCGTACTTGTTCGACATATTTGAAGCAACAAGGCAAATTTCTTGCGAAACTTTTCGTTTTCATAGGCATCGCAGTAGCAGCCTACTTCGGCTTCCTTGCAAAGGGTGAAGACGGCAGCAGTTTCGGCATCGGAGCCGTACTTCTTATCTTGACATGGACGATAATCGGAATGCTCGGTTCATATTCCGTTGCCGCATACGGCATACGAATGAACACTCTTGCCAATTCCAGAATGGCATTTGCCTCTCTAAGGAGAAACCCTCTGAAATTACTCAACATCCCACTAAGTGCAGGCATGAGCATAGGCGTGGTTTTAATTTGCGTAGAACTTATCTTGATGTTGGTCATACTATTGCTTATGCCGGCGGAACTTGCAGGAGCATGTTTCATCGGTTTTGCAATAGGCGAAAGCTTGGGAGCCTCTGCATTGAGAATAGCCGGCGGAATCTTCACCAAGATTGCCGACATAGGCTCCGACCTTATGAAAGTCGTATTCAAGATCGGAGAAGACGACCCGAGAAATCCCGGAGTGATAGCCGACTGTACCGGAGATAATGCCGGAGACAGCGTAGGACCTACAGCCGACGGATTTGAAACATACGGAGTAACAGGAGTAGCACTCGTATCCTTTATTTTGTTGGCAATAGGCGACCATGACATACAACGACAACTCCTTGTATGGATATTCACCATGAGAATACTCGGCATCATCACCTCTGTAATATCTTACTATATAAATAATGGTGTAAGCAAAGCCCTCTACGGCAAAAAAGACGAATTGGACTTTGAAGCACCTCTTACCAATTTGGTATGGATAACATCGATTCTATCCATAATAGGAACGTTCATTGCTTCCTACTTCCTTATCGGAAACCTTAATGGGAACACAGACCTTTGGTGGATATTGGCAACCATTATCTCTTGCGGCACATTGGGAGCAGCAATAATACCTGAGATAACCAAGATATTCACCTCGCCGAAATCATTGCACGTAAAAGAAGTCGTCAAAGCCTCCGAAGAAGGCGGAGCATCACTCAATATCTTATCAGGCTTCGTAGCAGGAAACTTCTCAGGCTTCTGGACAGGCTTGGTTTTCGTGATATTGATGTTTATAGGATACATGTTCTCCTCCGAATTGGGAAATCTGAATATGCTGTACCCTTCAATCTTCGCATTCGGACTTATAGCATTCGGAATGCTCGGCATGGGACCCGTTACCATAGCCGTTGACAGCTACGGACCGGTAACAGACAATGCGCAATCCGTTTACGAACTCTCTTTGATAGAAGAAGAGAAAGATATAGACGCACAAATCGAAAAAGACTTCCACTTCAAACCGGATTGGGAAAAATCGAAATACTACCTTGAAGCCAACGACGGAGCTGGAAACACATTCAAAGCAACCGCAAAACCGGTATTGATAGGCACAGCCGTCGTAGGAGCAACCACAATGATTTTCTCACTCATTCTGATGATTGAAAAGACCCTCGGAGTCGAGCCGACAAGTTTACTTAACCTGCTCAACCCTTATACCATCTTAGGTTTCATTCTCGGCGGAGCAGTGATTTATTGGTTTACCGGAGCATCGACCCAAGCCGTTACCACCGGAGCATACAGAGCCGTGGAATACATCAAAGCCAACATCAACCTCGACCACAATGCACCAAAGAAAGCAGACGAAAAAAGTTCCATCGAAGTAGTCAGAATATGCACACAATATGCTCAAAAAGGAATGTTCAACATCTTTGTTGCAATCTTCTTTTTTGCACTCGGCATAGCCTGCCTTTCCTCCCCATCCTCCATAGGCGGAGAAGAAGCAGTATCCTTATTTGTCAGCTATTTGCTATCCATCGCCTTGTTCGGACTCTTCCAAGCAGTCTTTATGGCAAATGCCGGAGGCAGTTGGGATAACGCAAAGAAAATCGTGGAAGTAGATTTGAAAGCCAAAGGAACCCCCTTGCACGATGCGTCCGTTGTAGGCGACACCGTAGGCGACCCGTTCAAAGACACATCGTCCGTAGCACTCAACCCCATCATCAAATTCACCACACTATTCGGACTTTTGGCAATGGAAATAGCGATAAGCGAAGCATTCCGCAATATAGCACCTTATATAGGCATAGTATTCTTCCTTATAGCATGCTACTTCGTATGGCGTTCATTCTATAAGATGAGAATAGATAAATAAGACGACATGAAAAACCTTATCAATCAACTCTACGAAGGGCAACATCTCGACGATGCTGCCCTTTTGCAGTTAATAACAATGCCGGACAATAGCGAAGACGAACAATACCTCTTCTCAAAAGCCGACAGCCGCAAAAGAGAAATCTATCAAGACAAGATATTTATACGAGGCTTGATAGAATTGAGCAATTATTGCAAAAACAACTGTCTCTATTGCGGCATCCGTGCAGCCAACAAAAACATCAGCCGTTACCGCCTGACCAAAGGACAAGTTCTCGGCTGTGCAGTAAACGGCTACGAACTCGGATTCAGAACCTTCGTTCTACAAGGAGGCGAAGATACAGCATACTCCGACAAAGACATCTGCGATATGGTCAGAAGCATTAAGGAACTGTTCCCCGATTGTGCCGTAACACTTTCGATAGGAGAAAAATCTTACGAAAGCTACAAAGCATATCGAGAAGCAGGAGCAGACCGCTATCTGCTAAGACACGAAACCGCAACCAAGGAGCATTACAAACAGTTGCACCCCGAAGCAATGAGTTTCGAGAACCGCCTGCGTTGTCTGCAAGACCTCAAAGCACTCGGTTATCAAGTCGGTTCCGGTTTCATGGTAGGCAGTCCTTACCAAACACCCCTGCATCTGATTGCCGACCTCCGTTTCTTACAAGAACTGCAACCCGACATGATAGGCATAGGACCTTTTATACCCCATCACCAAACCCCCTTCGCCAACAAAAAACAAGGAGAACTGCATTTGACCTTGCGAATGCTTTCGATTCTGAGACTTATGTTTCCCAAAGTCCTCCTACCCTCAACCACGGCACTCGGAAGCATAGACCCCGATGGCAGAATCATGGGATTGCAATGCGGAGCCAATGTCGTCATGCCCAACCTCTCACCCTTGGACGTAAGAGAACTCTATAAAATATACGACAACAAAGCATACATCAATGCCGAAGCCGCAGAGGGACTTTCCTTACTCAAAGCCCAAGCAAGCTCCATAGGCTGCCAAATAGTCATAGACCGAGGCGACGCCAAGAAATAAAATCTCAAAACGCCGTTTTGAAAATCTGAATCGCCGTTTCAGTTTCCTGAAACGGCGATTCATTATAGGAGAATGAGAAGAAACCGGACTTCTATATTTTCTCGCTCTCCTATAAAAAAAGGGAGCCGTATGGCTCCCTTGAAGTA
>URCX01000159.1 GCA_900546465.1 uncultured Bacteroidota bacterium
ACCTATGACTTCCGCAGATGCAATAAAAGTAAAATCCGGACAAATTATCTCATCACTCGGCTTCAAGCCCAAAGACATTATAGCTATCTGTAAAGCATCAGTTCCGTTCCCGCAAGGGATAACATGTTTCACATCAAGGTAGGAAGCAAGTTCGTTTGCAAATTCTCCGACCTTCGCTCCCTTTATGAAAGCCGTGGATTTGATGACGTCGGACATCGCTTCGTCTATCTCGGATTTTATTTTCTCATACTGAGAATGCAAATCAACCATTTGTATCTTTCTCATCGTTTATCTTTTGAGTTTACCGATTGCAAAGATAGAAATAAAAACAGAACGAAGTCCAAATTCAAGCCCAAAAGTAGTTTTCAACAAGGTGAGCTTATTGCTAATCCTTACAGCCAAATGGACTTTTACCGTATTCAACCCCCAAATGTTGAGAAGTTATTTCATCAACAGCTTCTTTTCATAAGGGAACAGTCGTAAATTTGTACCCGAAATCAATAGTGAAAAAGCAAAAAACTAATACAATATATAAAATGGATAGAGAGGCATTAAGTAAGGACGAAATATTACGGTCAAGTGTGGATTATTTCCACGGAGACACTTTGGCAGCTGACGTCTGGGTTAATAAGTATGCTCTGAGAGACGGTGATGAAGTCTATGAATTGAATCCCGATCAAATGCACCGACGTTTGGCAAAAGAGTTTGCAAGAATAGAGCAGAAGTATAAAAATCCTATGAGCGAGGACGAAATATATAAGTTGTTGAAAGACTTCAAGTATATAATTCCTCAGGGCAGTCCGATGGCAGGCATAGGCAATGATTTTCAAATAGTATCTCTATCAAATTGCTTTGTCATAGGTAACCCCTCCAATTCCGATTCATACGGAGGTGTCATGAAAATAGACCAAGAGCAGGTGCAGTTAATGAAACGCCGCGGTGGTGTCGGTCATGACCTTTCTTATATTAGACCGAAGATGAGTCCGGTCAAGAATTCGGCTCTTACTTCGACAGGAATAGTGCCTTTTATGGAACGATACTCCAATACGACCAAAGAAGTTGCACAAGGAGGAAGACGAGGAGCCTTGATGTTGTCCATATCCATAAAACACCCGGACGCAGAGGACTTCATAGATGCAAAAATGGAGCTTAACAAAATAACAGGAGCCAATGTATCCGTCCGAATAGACGATGAATTTATGCGATGTGTTGTCAGCGGAAAACCATACAAGCAACAATTTCGCATAGACACCGATACCCCAAGCGTTGTTAAAGAAATAGACGCACGAGTATTGTGGAACAAAATCATACATAACGCATGGAAATCCGCAGAACCGGGAGTATTGTTCTGGGATACCATAATAAGAGAATCCGTTCCTGATTGCTACGAGTCCTTTGGCTTCAAAACCGTATCGACCAATCCTTGCGGTGAAATACCTCTGTGTGCCTATGATAGCTGTCGCCTACTGGCAATCAACCTTTACTCTTACGTCAAAAATCCTTTCACCAAAGATGCAGAATTTGACTTTGAACTCTTCCGCGAACATGTTCAAAAAGGTCAGAAACTGATGGACGACCTTATTGATTTGGAGATGGAGAAAATCGAACGCATTCTTGCCAAGATAGAATCCGACCCTGAACCGGAAGAAATAAAGAGAGTGGAAAAAGAATTGTGGTTGAACATAAAGATGAAGTGCTTGGAGGGAAGAAGAACAGGCTTCGGCATAACGGCAGAGGGTGATATGTTGGCGGCGATGGGCTTTACATACGGAACAGATGAGGCAACCGATTTTGCCGTTAAAGTGCAAAAAGCTTTGGCTTGCTCCGCATATCGTTCTTCCGTACTTATGGCAAAAGACAGAGGTGCCTTTCCTATATATGATACCAAATTGGAAAAAGAAAATCCGTTCATCAACAGATTAAAAGAAGCCGATGGAGAACTTTATTCCATGATGAGCAAATACGGACGAAGAAATATAGCCCTCCTAACCATAGCTCCTACCGGTAGTGTCAGCATTTGCACACAAACTTCCTCAGGAATAGAACCGGCATTCCTCGTTTCATATAAAAGAAGGCGGAAAGTCAATCCCAACGACAGCAAAGCCACTATATCTTTCTATGATTCGGAAGGACAGGCATGGGAAGAATACAATGTACTTCACCATAAGTTCGCCGTTTGGGCAGAAATCAACGGATACAATCTTGATGACCTCAAATACAAATACACCGATGAGGAAATTCAAGCCGTGATTGCGAAATCGCCTTACCATAATGCAACTGCGAATTGCGTTAACTGGGTCAACAAAGTAAAGATGCAGGGTTCTATTCAGAAATGGGTGGATCACTCAATATCAGTTACCGTCAACATACCGAAAGAAACAAGCGAAGAAGTGGTCAACAAGATATATCTTACGGCATGGGAAAGCGGTTGTAAAGGTATGACCATATACCGTGATGGTTCAAGAGACGGTGTATTGGTCGCTCACTCAAAGAAAGACAGTGCTTTCACAGAGACAAAAGCACCTAAGAGACCTAAGAAATTGGAAGCCGACATAATACGTTTCCAAAACGACAAAGAGAAATGGATAGCCGTTGTCGGATTATACGAAAACCACCCTTACGAAATATTCTCGGGAAAAGCCGATAACTTTGCCCTGCCTAACACCATAGACAAAGGCTGGGTGATAAGAGTCAAAGAGGGTTCTGCTCCTGCAAGATACGACTTTCAATTCTTAGATGCCGATGGCTATAAAGTAACCATAGAAGGACTTTCCAGAATGTTCAAGAAAGAATATTGGAATTATGCCAAGTTGATTTCCGGAATACTTCGTCATGGAATGCCTATACCGAACGTAATCGAGTTGGTATCCAAACTTACTTTGGATACGGATTCCATAAACACATGGAAAAACGGTATAGCAAGAGCTTTGAAGAAATACATCAAAGACGGCACCGTAGTAGAAGGCGAAAAATGTCCTCAATGCGGAGAACCGGTTATCTATACCAACGGTTGCAAACAATGCTCCTCTTGCGGATGGAGCAAATGCGGTTGATAAAACCCTTACTTCTAAAAAAGGCACAAGATGAACGGAAAAACATTTTTGATTTCCATTCTTCTTGTGCTTTTTTCTTTGAATTTACTTGCACAAACCGACAAAGACGATGTCTTGGAGGAGGCAATACGACAAGTAGAAGACCTTGATATAAGCAGCACCGCAAAGGAGGAGTGGATAGAACAACTTTCCGCCTTTCTTATTTCGCCGCTTAATCTTAATTCTGCCGAAGAAGCTCAGCTCCGTTTGCTGGGCTTGGACGATTTCCAAATCTTTTCTCTGAAACATTACATACATGAAACAGGCGAATTATTCTCTTTGCATGAACTTGGCTTGATAAACGGTTTCGACGACAAGACTTTGAGGCGGATAAAGCCTTTTATCTGTGTAAGACAATCCGAATGGAAAGCGGCATTACGCTTTGACAGCATAGCAAAACGCAATTCGCAAGAGTTAAGACTGCAATACAAACAAACCGTAGAACGCTCCAAAGGCTATACAAGAGACGATGGCAAAGGATACCTCGGCAGTCCTTTTGCCGCACAACTTCGTTACAATTTCAATTATTTCGACAGACTTCAATTCTCCATAGTCGCAGACAAAGATGCCGGCGAACCATTCTTCAATTCATTGCAACCCTACGGCTTTGACCACTATTCCATACAATTAACCCTAAAACGCATAAGCATTATCGAGCAACTGACTCTTGGCGATTACAGATTAACCTTCGGTGAAGGTTTGGCAATCAGCCAAGGCTTCTCTCTATCATACATGAATCCCGATGCCATAATCAAGAAACGTAACTATGGAATAACACCTCACCGTTCAAGTGCCGAATACGGCTACAACCGCGGTATCGCAACCCAAATCAAACTCGGGGAAACCTCACTTTTCCTTTTTGCAAGCATGGACAAAAGCGATTATTCGGGCAATCTCATAACCACAGGACTACACCGCAGCGAACATGAACTTGCCTCAAAGGATTCCACCCTCACAAGAATGTTCGGAACCCATCTTGCATACGACCGAAAAGGCTTACAATTAGGAGCAAGCGCCATATACTACGATTTCAAAGACAGTCTGCACCATCAAAACAAAGCATATCAACAATATTACTTTGAAGGAAAACGCAACAACATACTCTCCCTAAACGCCTCCTACCTTTTCAAACGATTAAGACTTTTCGGGGAAACAGCCCTAAGTCGCAACAAAGC
>URCX01000160.1 GCA_900546465.1 uncultured Bacteroidota bacterium
ACAGGAAATACGAAAGAGAAAAACTTACTGCCTTTTTCCTTATATAATGTCTCGACTTTATTTTCAACCGTCAGATAGCTGTCTGTCATTTTCGCAGAACTTTTATGCCAACATTCCTATTACTCTCTCCAAAGCGTTGATGAAAATATCTATTTCTTCCTTTGTGGTATAAAGAGCAAAAGAGACTCTTGCCGTACCCGGTATATTGAAGTGTTTCATGACGGGTTGGGCACAGTGATGTCCTGTTCGTATTGCCACGCCCATTTGATCCAAAAGCGTACCTACATCAAAGGGGTGCAAACCTTCTACATTGAAAGAAAGACTGCCTGCCTTAGTTGCTTTTGCGGCATACGTCTTTACTCCTTTTATATTGCTCAAACGCTCTTGTGCATAATTCATTATCATGTCTTCATGAGCGAAAATATCATCAAGTCCGACCTTTTCCAAATAATTCAAAGCCGCACCGAGACCCGCAACCTCTGCAACAGCAGGAGTGCCGGCTTCAAATTTGTAAGGAGGCACGTTGAATGTCGTTCCCGAAAAATCTACATCCTTTATCATTTCTCCTCCACCCTGATACGGCGGCATGCTTTCCCAAAGTTCTTGTTTGCCATAAACAACACCTATGCCCATAGGAGCATACAGCTTATGAGCAGAGAAACAATAAAAATCACAATTCATATCTTGCACATCGACCTTTCTATGCACTATTCCCTGAGCTCCATCGACAATGGTTTTCACCCCTTTGCCGCATTTGTGGCGAATTTTGGCGAAAATCGCTTTCACATCGTTGACAACTCCGAGCGAATTGGAGATATGTGCAATGGAAACAACTTTTGTTCGTTCACCAAGCAATTCTTCCAACATATCATATCGCAACATGCCTTCATCATCAATAGGAATTACTCTGATGACAAGTCCTCTTTTTTGAGCAGCCAACTGCCACGGTACGATGTTTGAATGATGTTCACTCTCGGAAAGCAGTATTTCATCGCCTTCTTTCATGGATTGTGTAAGCGTTTCAGCCAAAAGATTAAGCCCTTCGGTCGCTCCTCTTGTGAAAACTATTTCACTGCTTTCTCGTGCGTTTATGAATTTACACACTTGTCCTCTTACAGCTTCAAACAAATCGGTTGCTTTTTGGCTCAAAGTATGAACGCCTCTGTGTACATTGGCATTCTGATGACGATAATAATAATCTATGGTGTCTATGACCTTATCAGGTTTCTGTGTGGTGGCAGCATTATCAAGATAAATCAAAGGCTTGCCGTTCACCTTTTCTTTCAAGAGTGGAAAATCTTCCCTTATTGCACTTATATCCATAAACTTTGCTTTTATGCAGTTCGTTCAACCGCTTTGCAAAGATACAAATAAACGTACTCTTTGGATTTTATCGACGTCCGAAAACAATCAAAATATCGTTTTTCGATATATTTTCTCACAATCCCTGTAATAAATCCGCTTGCAAATCGTCTAAGCATACGAAATCTAAAAAGGGATAGAAATGAAGTACAGATTTATTTTTGTTATGCTGTTGAGTATCTTGTTTTTTGACGCTGCGGCTCAAAAGATAAGCGGAAGAGTTTTTGATGGGAAAACAAAGGAAACCCTGCCGAGTTGTAACGTTTATTGGTTGAACGGCGGAGGTGGAACAATAACAGATGTAGATGGAGTGTTTACAATCGTTCGTAAGAAATCGGAGCAAGGCAAATTGATATTCAGTTATACGGGTTACGCATCCGATACGGTGAATGTGGGAGATAAAACAAATATCGAGGTTTCCATGAAAGCGGTTGGCGAGATGTTGAACGTCGTTGAAATAAAGGAGAGAATGAAGAGCAATTATCTTTCCAAAATGAGCCTTGAACAGAAAGAGATAATTTCCTCCGAGGGTTTGAAACACTTGGCTTGTTGCAATCTTGGGGAGAGTTTTGAAAACTCTGCTTCTGTCGATGTCGGCTATTCGGACGCTGTGAGCGGCAGTAAGCAAATTCAGTTGTTGGGATTGACCGGAGTATATTCTCAACTCTTGCTTGAAAACATGCCGTTTTTGAGAGGATTGTCTGCTCCTTTCGGATTGGGATATGTTCCCGGCAATTGGATGGAAAGTATCTCGGTGAGTAAGGGCGTTGCAACCGTAAAGCACGGCTATGAGACCATTACGGGAATAATAGATTTGGAATACGAAAAACCGAACAAAGGAGATTTATTCTCTTTGAACGCATACGTGAATAATGAGTTGAAAAGCGAGTTGAGTGCAAAGACAAACATAATGCTTAACGACAAATTATCGACAGGATTTTACGTTTATGGGACAACAAACCGCTTCAAGGCATACGACCATTTGGGAAACAGGGAAGGGTATTCTCACGGAGACGGATTCATGGACTATCCGAAGCAAACGCAAATAAACCTTGCCAACCGTTGGACGTATGAAGTGCCGGACGGAATTTGCTCTCAGACCATGATTAACTACACTCATGAAGAGAGAGTGGGCGGTGATATGGATTTTGAGAAGAGTATGAGAGGCGACAGTACGACTTACGGTCTCGGAGGCACGACAGACCGTATTCACTTCTTCACAAAGAACGGAGCGCCCATAAATAACGCTTCCTCTTTCGGTACACAGGTTTCCGCAACTTATTTCAAACAAGATGCATACTACGGATTGACAAACTATAAAGGCACAGAGAGCGATGTCTATGCCAATGTGCTTGTGAACAGCGAGATTTGGGGCGGACACAGCGTCGATTTCGGAGCAAGTTTCCGTTATTCCGATACGAAGGAAGACCTTTCCAGCATGCCGTATCTCGGTGCGACTGCTTTCCGATCCGATATAGAGGGAATAAAAGACAACTTCTTCAAGCAGGAAATAGTACCCGGCGTTTTCGGACAGTTCAGTTTCAAATACGATAAGAAGTTCGTCGCAACAGCAGGGGTAAGATACGATTACAATTCTTTCTATGAAAAACACATCATCACGCCCCGTTTACACTTCCGTTGGAAAATAACCGATGATTTGATATTTCGCGGAGCCGGCGGAAAGGGTTACAGAAGTGCAAACCCTATTGCGGATAACTTCGGCATACTTGCCTCGTCCAGAAACATCAAGGTAAAAGAGAAACTCGATATGGAAGATGCTTGGAACGGAGGTTTGAATATTTCCCAAACCATCAAACTCGGAGGAGACAGGGAAATGACCATAGCTTTGGACTATTATCATACTCGTTTTGTCAATCAGGTAGTGATGGATTTGGATAAGAATCCTAAAGAAGTGTGGTTCTCTAATCTTAATGGCAAGAGTTATTCCAATGCAGCCCAGTTGGACATCAATATAGAGCCTTTCGAGCGTTTCAATATCACTTTGGCAGGAAGATATAACGACGTAAAAACAACTTATCACGGCGAGTTAATGGAGAAACCATACGTCGCAAAATGGAAAGGCTTGCTTGTCTTGTCCTACAAGACCAAGTACGACAAATGGATGTTCGATTTGACGACGCAGTTTAACGGCAAACAGAGAATACCTTCCAATATCGCTTACAAGAAAGACTATGCAGACGCATATATATACATGTTGGCACAAATAACTCGTAAGTTCAAAAACTTCGACATCTATGTGGGAGCAGAAAACCTCACGAATTATAAACAGGACACCCCTGTTTTTGGAGCCGACCAACCGTTCAGCCAACATTTTGACGCCTCTGTGGTCTATGCACCTGTGATGGGAAGATTATTCTACCTTGGTTTCAGACTTAATATCAAGTAAGCGTTTGACGAAAGGCCGAAAGAAAAAAATATAACGGCGAAAGAAATTTTTCAAACGCCCTTTCGTTATCATTGAAACGGCGTTTGGTAAGAACGAAATAATTAACGAGAAAAATAAGAAGCAATGAAGAAAGTTTTGATGTTTTGCCTCTTTGCCTTTATTGGAGCAATAGGCGTAATGGCACAGGAAAGAACAGTGCAAATATCCTTACCAAAGTATTGTTGTGGGGAGTCCGACCCTATCATAGAGAAGACTCTTGCATACGAAAAAGGAGTTGAAAGTTTTCAAGTCAATCCTATTACCAAATCTGTTTTGGTAACATTCAAAGAAAACAAGACAACACAAGAGAAAATAGAGAAAGCCTTGGCAAAAGCAGGCTTTGAAACGCCTAATTTCAAGGCAAACAAAAGAGCAATCGAGAAATTGCCTGCTTGTTGCAAGAATACAGCCAAGGGAATTGAAAGCGGATGCTCACACGGTCATTCTCATGAACATGG
>URCX01000161.1 GCA_900546465.1 uncultured Bacteroidota bacterium
GGCGGCTCAGGCTGTTGAGAACGATATTCGCAGGACAAATGTCGTAAGCTTTTATTTCGCCCTTGTCTTTGTGCGTTATGTTGGCAAAGCCTCCTATGTTCAGACAGTTCTCATAGTCTTTGAATAAAAGCAGGTCGCCAATCGGCACAAGCGGAGCCCCTTGTCCGCCGAGGGCAAGGTCAAGCGTGCGAAAATCTCCCACTGTCTTTGTACGGACGTGGGAACAGATTGCAGCGAGACTGCCTATTTGTGTTGTGTAACCGGCGGAAGGTCGGTGGAAGATGGTTTGTCCGTGGGAGCTTACGAGTTCGGGTGAGAGATTATGCCGCCTGATAAAGTCTTCGGCTTGCTTTCCGAAAAAATGCCCCAGCTCCATATCGAAACGGGAGAGTTCCTCGGCAGAAGCAGTCTCCATGGAAATAATCTTCTTGCGTAATTCCTCGGTGTATTCCACCGTTTCGGCTTGAAGAATTTCGTATTTCCATTCTCCTTTCTTCTCTTCAAACTCGCAATAAGCCATATCCAAGCCGTCAAGCGAAGTTCCTGACATAAGACCTACCGCTTTATAAAACATCTTCTATGATTTCCATTTTTGTTGTTCGAGACCCTTTTATCAAAATAAGACAATCGGAGCAGGGGTGACGGAAAAGATATTCTCTGAGTTCGCTCGAAGTCTCGAACCACGGCACATCGTTTCCCGCAAAAGCTTTATACTCTTTGCCGACAAGTGCTATCTGCTCAAAATTCTTGCTCTTCATCAGTTCAAGGCAGTTTCTGTGTTCCTCTTCCGATACATCACCCAATTCCCTCATCGCTCCCATGAAAACTCTTTTGTGTTCGGCTTTCATATTTGCCAAAGCCTCTATTGCCGCTTTGCAAGATGAGGGGTTGGCATTGTAGCAATCGAGAATTAAAGTGTTCTTATCTGTTTTTAATATTTGTGAACGCTGATTTGAGGGTTTATATTGTTCTATGGATTGACATATTTCTTCTTTTTTAATGCCGAAATATCTGCCTATGGTGTAGGCTGCGAGTATGTTGTAGGCATTGTAACTGCCTATGAGTTGAGATTGTATCCTTATTCCCTCTATACGGATTGTTGCGTAAGGACAGGAGGGTTCCGTCTCGGCTTTCATCTCGGAGGGATTGTTTAAGGAATAAGTTGTTTTCTTATCAAAATCCTCTGTGCATAGTGCAGGCTCGTCAGCATTGACGAAGAGATGTGCTTTTGGACTGTTTCCCTGCTTCACACTCTCGAAAAGAGCCTTCTTGGTCTTTATTATGTTCTCACGGGTTTTGAAACCTTCTATATGTGCCGTGCCTATGTTGGTCAATATGCCCATATCCGGTTGTGCTATTTGGCAAAGAAAAGCTATTTCGCCTACATGGTTGGCACCCATTTCCACTATTGCCACTTCGGTTTGAGGAGAGATGGAAAGGAGAGTGAGAGGTACTCCTATGTGATTGTTAAGATTGCCTTGCGTTGCCTGAGTTCTGAAACGGGAAGAAAGAACAGCATATATCAATTCCTTGGTTGTTGTCTTGCCGTTTGTTCCGCTTATGCCGATAATACATGTCGAGAGTTGTTTACGATGGTGTGCCGCCAACTTTTGCAGCATCTCCAAACTGTCTCGGCAAAAGAAAAAATTCTTTCGCCCTTTCATTTTATCGAAACGCCGTTCCGTTTCACTGAAACGCCCTTTTGTTTTTTCGTATTCGAGACATACTTCCTCGGAATCGGAAACCACTGCCGCAGCTCCCTGTGCGAGAGCAGTGAGAGCGAATTTGTTTCCATCGAAATTCTCTCCCCTCAAAGCGAAAAATATGTCTCCTTTCTGCACTTTGCGAGAGTCAGTGCATATATGGGGGTGCGAGAGATATAATTCGTAGAGTTTTTCTACTGTTGCATTGTCTTCATTATTGTGTTCCATAGTTTTTCCGCTGTTTTGTCCCAACTGAATTTATCTGCTTGGAGAATGCCTTTTGCGATGCACTCTTGTCGCAGAGCGGGATTGTTGTAAATGTTTTCCATTGCTTGTTCTATGTTTTCCACATTGCAGGGGTCGGCATAAATTGCCGCATCGCCTCCGACCTCCGGCAGAGAGCTTGTATTGGAAACAATGGCTGCCGTATGGGAACGGAAAGCCTCCAAAGGAGGTACTCCGAAGCCTTCAAACAAAGATACAAAGACGCAGGCAATACTTGCTGAGGCTATGCGGTTCACCTCTTCCAATGGCAGTCGTGAGGTGAAGACCACATCGGAGGCGTATTGCATGGCGTTGAATGTGTCTTCTATTTCGCCTTTCCACCATTTCCGATTTCCGACAATCACGAGTTTTACATCGGAACGGGTTTTGCTTTTGAATAAATCAAAAGCCTTGAAAAGATTTGCAAGGTTCTTCCTTTTGTGCAAAGCTCCCACGAAATAGAAATAGTCCCTGCCGTCGGTGTAGCGGGCTTTCGTCTCTCTGTTCTCCTCTTCCGAAAAAGGCTTATAGAGTTCGTTGGCAGCACTATCCACAACGTCTATCTTCTCCAAGGGAACATGATAAGTCTCTGCAATATCTCGGCGGCTGAAATCGGAAACGGTTGTCAGTCTTGTGGCTTTTCGTGCGAATATGGGAAAGAAATATTTATAGTATTTCAAGTAAAGACTGTTGCCAAGGAATGATGGGTCATGCTCATAGTTTATGTCATGAATCGTACAGAGCGTTTTAGTCTTTCCCCAAGTGGGAAGGTAGCCGTCGGGAGAGAAAAAAAGGTCGATTTTATACAGTTTGAGATAAACCGGCAGCAGTATCTCGAAATAGGCATACCATAAAAACGGGTGTCTTGTGGGTAAGGGAATGACCACAGGCTTGACGTTCGGAGCGAAAACAAATTCCGGGCTGTAAGGTCGGTCAAAAAAGAAAATAAATTCAACTTCCGGGTGATTGGCGGTAAGTCTTTGCATTGTTTTAAGGGTGAAATACCCGATTCCTTCGAGCTTATCTTTCAGTAGAAGCCTCGTATTTACTCCTATTCTCAATTTTTGTTCGTTTTTTGCGTTGCTAAACCGAGGCAAAGATACAATTCTTTCGTAAATTTGCGTCTTGGAATATGAGGAAATTCTTTGTTACCAATTTGTTTTTTCTGTTGACTTTGAACATTCTTATAAAGTCATTCTGGATTCTTGGAATCGACAGAGGCATTCAAAATGCCGTCTCGGCACAAGAGTACGGGGTGTATTTTGCATTGCTTAATTTCACTTTTCTCTTCAATATTCTGCTCGATTTCGGCATAACAAATTACAACAATCGTATGATTGCAAGACATACGAACCTGTTGAAGAAATATTTTGCGAGGATAATACCTTTGAAAATAGTGCTTTCTTTCATCTATATGTTTGTTGTGATTATTTCGGGCTTGTGTTTGGGATATGACAGTTGGCAAACGAAGATGTTATTTTGGATGTGTCTGACTCAGGTGTTGAGTTCCTTTATCTCTTATTTCAGAAGTAATATCACAGCCTTGATGTTGTTCAAGACGGATAGCATAATATCGGTATTGGATAGGTTTTTGCTGATAGTGGTATGCAGTTTCATGCTTTGGAACAGCAGATTGAGACAAAGCTTTACGATAGAAAAGGTGGTTTATGTGCAGTTTCTGACCATGTTTATAACCTTTTCGGTTGCTTTATCGGTATGTTTGGTAAAGACAGGCTTCATAAGGATAAGATGGAATAAGACTTTCGGTTTTCTTTTGTTGAGAGACGGACTGCCTTTTGCCGTTTTGGGATTGCTGATGGCTTGTTACAACAAAATGGATTCGGTAATGCTTCTCTCCTTGGTGGACGATAACGGAAAGAGTTCGGGAATTTATGCCTCCGGATTCAGACTTGTGGATTCGGCAAACATGGTTTCGTATCTGTTCTCCGTCATTTTGTTGCCGCTGTTCTCCAAGATGATAAAGGAGAACAAGAAAATAACCGATGTAATGGGGGCAGCCTTTCATTTGCTCCTCATAATAACAAGCTCTTTTGTGGCAATCAGTCTGATGTATTCCAGAGAACTTATGGAGCTTCTTTACAATAAACATATAGAAGAAAGTGCTGAGGTT
>URCX01000162.1 GCA_900546465.1 uncultured Bacteroidota bacterium
AAACGCCGAAAGAATTTCACGAAACGCCCTTTTAGAAAATTAAAAGGGCGTTTCGCTAAGCGGGTCGGCAAATTTGCGTACCTTTGTAGGTTCAAATAATGGATTAAATCAGTAATATTTTAAGATGGATATGGAGTTTAGAGAAGCTGTCGTGGAGGGTATTCCCGACTATTTGCCTGAATTGCAAGAGTATGACAAGAGCATAAGTCATGCTCCCAAGCGTAAGGATATTTTGACCAAGGCTCAAAAGAAGTTGGCTTTAAGGAATGCTTTGAGGTATTTCGACAAGAAGTTCCACCCTGTGTTGGCGAAAGAGTTTGCAGAGGAGTTGGAAGAATACGGTCGTATTTATATGTATCGTTTTCGCCCTTCGTACAAGATGTATGCCCGTCCTATAGAGGAATATCCTGCGAAATGCAAGCAGGCTGCGGCTATAATGTTGATGATTCAAAATAATCTCGACCCTGCAGTTGCTCAACATCCTCATGAATTGATTACTTATGGTGGAAATGGTGCTGTTTTCCAAAACTGGGCTCAGTATCGTTTGGCGATGAAGTACCTTTCGGAGATGACGGAAGAGCAGACGCTTGCAATGTATTCGGGTCATCCGATGGGTTTGTTCCCTTCGCATAAAGATGCTCCGAGGGTTGTGGTTACAAACGGTATGGTTATTCCGAATTATTCCAAGCCCGATGATTGGGAAAGGTTCAATGCTTTGGGAGTAAGCCAATACGGACAGATGACGGCGGGCAGTTATATGTATATAGGTCCGCAAGGAATTGTTCACGGCACCACTATAACGGTATTGAATGCGGGAAGAAAGATAAGCAAGGACGGTTTGGGCGGCAAATTGTTCGTAACCGCCGGTTTGGGCGGCATGAGCGGAGCTCAACCAAAGGCAGGTAATATTGCGGGTGTCGTTTCAATAACGGCGGAAATAAATCCTGCGGCAACGAATAAGCGTCATTCGCAAGGCTGGGTAGATGAGGTTTACTCGGATTTGGATAAGCTGATGGCGAGAGTGAAGAAGGCAAGGGAGAATAAGGAGGTTGTTTCTTTCGCTTATCAAGGAAATGTGGTTGATTTGTGGGAATACATGGTGGAACATGACATTCATGTCGATTTAGGTTCGGATCAGACTTCTCTTCACAATCCTTGGGCAGGCGGTTATTACCCTGTGGGCTTGACTTTTGAGGAGTCGCAAGTCATGATGGCAGAACAACCGGAATTGTTCAAACAAAAAGTCGAGGAGTCTTTGAGAAGGCAGGTTGCGGCTATCAATAAATTGACGGCTAAGGGTATGTACTTCTTCGATTACGGTAATGCGTTCTTATTGGAATCCTCAAGGGCAGGTGCGGATATTATGAAGGAGGACGGCACATTCCGTTATCCGTCATACGTTCAGGATATAATGGGACCTATGTGCTTTGATTACGGCTTCGGTCCTTTCCGCTGGGTCTGCACATCGGGCAAAGCGGAGGATTTGGACGTGTCCGACCATATCGCAATGGAGGTATTGGAAGAGATTGCAAAGAACTCTCCTGCCGAAATCCGACAACAAATGCACGACAACATCACTTGGATAAAGGGAGCAAAGGCCAATCACCTTGTTGTGGGTTCTCAGGCTCGTATATTGTATGCCGATGCAGAGGGAAGAACCAAGATTGCGGCAGCTTTCAATAAGGCAATAAAAGAAGGCAGGATTTCCGCTCCTATCGTTTTGGGAAGAGACCATCATGATGTATCAGGAACGGATTCTCCTTTCAGAGAAACATCCAATATCTATGATGGCAGTTCGTTCACTGCCGATATGGCTGTTCAAAACTGCATAGGCGACAGCTTCAGAGGTGCAACATGGGTTTCCATTCACAACGGAGGCGGCGTCGGTTGGGGCGAGGTTATCAACGGAGGCTTCGGTATGGTTATAGACGGAAGCGATGATGCCGACAGACGATTGAGAAGTATGTTGTTCTGGGACGTTAACAACGGTATAAGCAGACGTTCTTGGGCAAGAAACGAAGGTGCAATGTTTGCAATCAAGAGAGCAATGCAGGCAGAGCCCAAGTTGAAAGTAACAATGCCTAATATAGCCGACGATTCTTTGATAGACAACACATTTTAATTCATATTCAACTTGACGAGGGAGGGAAGGAATATTTTCTTCCCTCGTTTTTTCAAAAGTATTGAAATGAACGAACTTGCAACAAAAGAAACGATACAAAAGGAGAGACATTGGTATGCTCTTTATGTGCAGCCGAGGAAAGAGAAGGTGGTACATAGGGAATTGCAAAAGAGAGATTTTGAATGTTATCTGCCATTGAAAAAAGAGATACGCAAATGGGCAGACAGAAAAAAGCAGGTCGAATTACCTTTATTTACTTCTTACGTCTTCGTGAAGATAGATGAATATAAGCAATGGGACGTGCTGCAAGTTCCGGGGGCTGTGAAGTTTATTTGGTTCGGAGGAAAGGCTGTGCCTATTCCGGAGCATCAGATTGAATCGATAAAAATTCTTATCGCAAGAGACATAGCGTTTGAACTAATACCGCAACAAATCCGTAAGGGCGATTTGGTAAGAATAAAGGAGGGACCTTTTGAAGGCTTGGTCGGCACGGTATTGCGTAATGATAATAAGACGAGATTTCTTATTTCGGTTAACTCGATAGGAACGGATATACGCTTGGAGATAGGTGAGGAGGATTTGATTTCAATAGAGAAAGAAAAAAATAAGATTTTGTAATGAAGCAGTTTTTCAAGTTTACTCTTGCCTCGCTTGCGGGCTTTCTGATTGCGGGCATTTTGTTTGTATTGATTGCAACAGGTATTTTTACGTCTTTGGTATCCTCGACAAACAAAGTTCCGGAGATAGGAGAAAATACGGTATTGCTTATCAAGTTCGATAAAGCGATTTACGACAGAGAGGTGAGCGATTTGTCGATGTTGAGTGATGTCATGAGCGGCGATATGGGTACTTCAATGGGCTTGACGGAGTTTTTGGAGATTATGAACAGGGCAAAGACGGACTCAAAAATAAAGGCAGTGATGTTGGATTTGTCAATTCTGCAAACCAACGGCTGGGCGACGGTGGAGGAAATGCGGGAAGCCTTGATAGACTTCAAGTCTTCGGGCAAGAAAATCTATGCTTACAGCGATATGTTTACACAATCGGCTTATTATTTAGCTTCTGCTACCGATGAGCTTGTACTTAATCCGGCAGGAATGTTGACTTTGACGGGTCTTGGTGCGGAGGTGATGTATTACAAAGACCTTTTGGATAAGTTCGATATCGATGTGGACTTGATAAGACCGAGAAACAATGCTTACAAGAGTGCGGGTGAGAGATATATAAAGAACAAGATGTCGGAGGAGAACAGGGAACAAGTTAAGGTTTACCTGAATGCTATATGGGATTATGCGGCAGAGAATATGGCAAAGAGCAGGCATTTGGATGTAAATGTTCTTAACAGCATGGTTTCTTCTCTTGAGGCTTGTTTACCGGAGGACGCTTTACGCAATAAGTTGGTCGATAAGTTGAGTTTCCGCTCTGATGTGCAGGATATGATATGTAATGAAGTGAGGAAGAAGCATAAACTCGGCGAAAAGGCAAAGGTAAGTTTCGTAAAGTACTCGCAATACCGCAAAACAATGCCGGATATATTTCTTCCGCAAAAGGAGAATATCGCAGTGGTGTATGCTTTCGGTGATGTGAACAGAGGAAAGGGCTCGGAGGTCTCCATAGGTAGCGAAACGATAGTCAAGGCTTTGCAAAAGGCTGTGGCAAACAAAAGAGTTAAGGCAATAGTTTTGAGAGTTAACTCTCCGGGGGGCGACGCTGTCGCTTCGGAACTTATAACCAACGAAGTCATCAAAGCAAAAAAGAAAAAACCGCTTATTGATTTATCAATTATGAAAGATGGCAACTTCTTCTTCGGCACAATAGTTTTGGTCGTTTTGATGGGTGTAATGATGGCATCGGCAGCTATTTTGCCGTCAATGTTACAAAGATTAATGGGGTACACTTCTTTCTTAAGCGGACTTTCAATGGTTCCTCGTGGAGGCGG
>URCX01000163.1 GCA_900546465.1 uncultured Bacteroidota bacterium
CTTATCCAAATACTTCGATACCTTAAACCACGAATTGCTGAAGACATTACCACCACTAAAATGCAGGCCGAAACCACCGACTATGTGGAACGGCTGCGTATTCAGCGTGAAGAAGGTCAATACGCTCAGCACAAGCAAACGCAAACTTCAAATATCGCTGCGTTTCAAATTGAAAAGCAAACAGAGGTCGGCATTGCCGGAGCAGAAGCACTCGGACATATGGGCGAAAACGGTGCAGGCGGTGTAAACCTTGGCAGCAACACTGGTTTCAACCCCGCAGCTATGATGGCAGGAATGGCAGTCGGCGGTGCTGTAGGACAGAATATAGCGGGCACAATGAACAATATGATGCAGGGCATAAATCAACCTGCTATGGGGAGTGCTGCCCCGCCTCCCGTTCCAACAGTTACTTACAATGTTGCGGTTAACGGTCAAGCAACGGGGCCTTTTGATATTAAAATATTAAAACAGATGGCAATCTCAGGACAATTTAAGCCAAATAGCTTGGTGTGGAAACCGGGAATGGAAACTTGGTTAAGAGCCGATGTCGTTGAGGGCTTGAAAGGTTTGTTCAACAATGTAATGCCACCTATACCTACAACTGAAAAATAAAGAGGAGGAAACGATTATGAAGTGTTCAAAATGCGGAGCAGAATTAACTGACGATACAAAATTCTGCTCGTACTGCGGTGCTAAGGTTGAAGAAAATACGGAAATGCCGCCTATTCCTCAAACGGAAGAAAAAAATAGCGATACAAACGAAGATATTGGATTTGACGATTCGGTCTATACCGAACCCATATCATCACAAAAAAACGAAAGCAAATCAAATAAAGTCAAGGATAAATTTCTCGAGTATTGGAACAAATTAAGTAAATTTGGAAAGCTCGCAACAATAGGTATTACCGTGTTCACTATTTTGGCTCTTATTGCATTTCTTGCAGGAAGAATAGTTGCCGGAATTCTTTCAATCGTTCAAATCGCTATCGTTGTAGTAGCGATTCTTATGAAGAAGAACATTATAAAAGTTCCAAAAAGCTGGATTTCAACCGTTGCAGTTGTTGCATCCTTTGTTTTGATAATTCCTTATTTCAGCCTATTTAAGATCAATTCGGCAGACTATGTGAAATATGATTGGGATACTGTTGTTTTAGCAAAAATGTTGCCTGAGCCGGAATCTCCTTACGGAGAAATTATCACTAACTCCGAAGATTATCTTTCTTTGGATGTTACTAAGACTACCGAAACTCAGTATAAAAATTATATCGAAGCGTGTAAAGATAAGGGATTTACAATCGACACAGAAGTTACCGGAAGTATCTTCTATGCATACAACGACAAGGGCTTTAAACTTTCGTTGAGTTATTATGACTACAACAGTGAAATGCATATAAATTTGGATTCTGCTATGGAGATGGAAACGATAACTTGGCCGGTTAGCGAAATGGCTAAGTTACTCCCCGTTCCGAAATCCACAACCGGAAAAATCTATAGTAATGATGAAGATGGTTTCTCCGTTTATATCGGTAATACCAGTATTGACGATTATAATGCCTATGTAAATGCGTGTGAGGAAAAAGGTTTTACTGTAGACGCCCAAAAGAAAGATAAAACATTCTCTGCCAAAAATGCAGATTCCTACAAGCTTTCTGTTGATTACAAAGGCAATAATGTCATTTACATATCCATTGCCGAGCCTGAATTTGATGTAACAATTGAGGTTGAGTGTGTAGAAAACTGGATCTTCAGCAAATACGACGTTGAACTTAGTATTGATGATGAATTTGAAGGCACTATTCCTCACGGTGACAAGAAAACTTTTGATGTTGTACTTAAGAGAGGAAAACATACAATTTCTTTTGAAAGTGCCGAGGATGACACTCTTGATGGCGAAATCGAAGTGGAAATTACCAAAACTGAGACAATTAAACTCAAAATTTCTTGTTCCAGTTTTGGTATCGATATAGAACTCCTTTCGGGAACCGTACCTAAGGATGATGATAGTTCCAAAGAAACAACACCAAACACAGAAGAAACTCAAAAACCTACAGATACGGCAGGTGCTCCGGACGTTTGGACAAATCTGTTAGAAAAGCACTACGAAGATGTAAAAAAGCAATTTGAAGATGCTGGATTTACCAATGTTACCTGCGTAGCGCACGAAATAGACTTTAATGAAAATAATGTGTTTGAAGGAAGCGTCGTAAATATTGCTGTCGGTGAAAATGGAGAAATATGTACCTTTGAAAAAGGTGAGCAATGGCCTAAAGACATTAAGATTAGAATTGATTATCGTGTGAAACCTGCAAAACCAGATACAACCAAAATTGTACTGCCACAGGAAGATAGTAAGTTGGGAAAGGACCTTGATACCAAGGGAACAAGCACGATTTATTACATTAACACAGACAATATCTCAAACAGGCCGTCTACAACAACTTGGGGTTCTGCAACAGTAACCGATGGCGTGGCTGAATACCTTGATTATCTCAAGGATCTTGGCTTCACTGTAACTGTTACTGATACAACACATAAAGAGCCGTATTCTGGCTATCACACATACGAAACCAATTTCAAGGTATCAAACGACAGTGTTTCTTGGACTATGTATCTTTGTATTCAAAAGGAACAGTATGTAGAGTACGAATTGGATGTACACCTAAACTAAAGTACATAAAAGGAAGTGAGAATATGAATTTTGGAGAAACTGAAATTGTTCGAGAAGAAGGCAATATTCGCTTATTGAAAATAGAATGCAGAAATGATAAAATCTCATACTGTGTTATTGGAAACGGTTCTACCAAGCATTTTGATGATTACGATGATGCTTTGGAAGAATTTAATCTTCGTTGGATGAAAGAAAAATACGGTGATTGATATATGGCACAAAAGTGGGATTATGCAGAATTATCGAAAGCCGCCCAAATGGCAGGCGGTCCTGAAAAGTATGTTGAAATGTTAGAGTCCGCAAGTAAAGATGCGGGGAAAATGGAAATGCTTCCTTGGATTGGAGTAGCTGCCGTTGGTGCTTCGCTTCTTACGGCTGCAACCATTAAAGTTGCTGATTATTTCAAATCAAAAAGAGCGCAGGATCAGCAAGCAATTGATACAGCGAAGCAAGAAATAATTAAAGGCATTAAAGCATACGATGAAGAGCAGGAACGACCCAATCCGATAGAGTAAAGAAATAGAGGTCGATACCTTTGTGGGGTATCGACCTCTTACTTCATCTGATAGAAATTAAGCAAATACAATATCCGTATTTACTACATCTATCGCCCTATTTCGGATGTTATTCATCCGTCCAACCCATTCCATCTGATTGTCCGCTTTGAGTTGTTCTGTTACGCCCTCTTTTTCGGAAAGCTGCTTTACCAGCCGAAGAAAAGTTCTTCTGCCTGTCGGTCAATATCCGCAAGATAGGCATTCAATTCGCCGCTGGTCAGCAGATCAGCATATAGCACACGGTGATGCTCCTTGAGATAGCGGAGATGTCGCTGTCCCCATATCCCGATTGGCCGCTCTTCCTCCGGCTCATCGTCTCCGGCGATAATGTAATAGTCACCGACCAACTCATATTTCAGCCCTGTGCGTTCATCGGTAATATACTTCTCCATCATCAGCGCCTCCATCCCCACAGCCCAAACTTCCGAGGCTTTGCCTTGGCAACTTTGATCAGCATCTCATCTACGGCATCTGTGTACCGCCCCGCTGCAATCAGCTTGTTGCGGAACCGGTTCAGCCCCTCAATGATAAGCCGCCATTCCTGCCGGTTCAGTTCTACATAGTATTTCTGTTTCATGCGCTATTCCTCCTTTGGTTACTGCAACCATTGTAGCAGGAGGATTAGCAGAAATCGAATGTGTGGATAGCAAAAGCGCCGTCTCGGGATCACTCCCAAGACGGCGCTTTTCTGTTGTGGATCAGAGCGAACACTTCACGGCGAAACCGCCGCTGAAGAAATAGGTGTTCGTCCAATACCTGTTTGGTGGACCTGAAGGGATTCGAACCCTCGACCTCTCGGATGCGAACGAATTAA
>URCX01000164.1 GCA_900546465.1 uncultured Bacteroidota bacterium
TATGAAGTGCCGTTATTTGGCAATAACAGTCAGATTGCAACGCATATGATAGTGCTTTATGAGACTACCAATGTCATTGAGTTTTACCTGCAAAACAAACCATGCTGTGCAACAACCAATGGAGGTAAGGCAACGCTTGGAATACATAATGCAGACGGAACACAGGCTGTAACCATTACCAATGGAACGCAAAGCTACAATACAAGGCAATGGACTGCTCAAAACGAGGCATGGCGAATAAAACCATCAGGTGAATTGGGAACTTACGGAGTTGAGTGGCAGAGAAGAAAGGCGTTTGACTATGAAGCAGCTATGGAGCCGGTATCTCCGAACGACCAAGGTATTGTTATGGTAAATCTTTCGGCTGACGATGGTCCTTACAGATATTTTTGTAAGAATACAATAGTTCGAGAAGATGGCAATGAGTTTGATGTTTGGGACTCTTCTGCCGTGTATTATCCTATCGATATGCCGGACATTGTTATTTCTCATAATGGCAGGGTTGAGGATATTGATACGGTATGCAGGGGTGGAAATATAGAATTTTCGCTCAACGGTGGCGGAGACAACGGAAAATACTATCAGATTGCTCCTTTTGCAAACCCTGACGATACTCTTACGGAATTGCAAACAACTTTCACAAGGGCGAACAATCGTAACGCGGATTCCGTGAAGTATGTTTTCAAGATTGAGAACTACGACCAATACGGGGTATTGGTTTGTACGAGATATGATTCCTGCGTTGTGATGAACAGGAGTTTCGATGTGAAGTTAAGAGATGACTTGACGATATGCAGGAATGATGAGGTGGTTTTGACGGATATTCTGAACGAACATCAGGGTACGTCTTCTTGGAGTACGGGTGCCATAGGCGATACGCTTATTTTTGCTCCTCAGGAAACAGGAAACTATGTCTTAACGAAGACTGACAACTTGGGTTGTACGGCAAGCGATACGGTATTGATAACGGTCAATGATTCGCCGGAAGTTACCATAAGCGGTACAATGGCTATTTGTGCGGGGACTTCGACAAAGCTGACTGCAACGGCAAATCCTGCAAATTGTATTTTTGAATGGAACAACGGCAGTACGGAAAATTCAATAGTGGTAAACCCTGCTGCGGACGAGACTTATACGGTGAATGTTAAGTTGCCTCCTGCTATGTGTGAGACTGTGAAAACTGCCACTGTGGTGGTGAAGCCTTTGCCTACAATAATGTTGAGCGAGGATAAGTTGATTTGTGAGGGTGAAACGGCAGAAATAAACGTCAACGGAGATGCAAGTTTATGGGTTTGGGAGACTTCGGATCCTGCCGTAAACGGAAGCAATGCGACAAATTTTGTTGTTTCTCCAAAGAGTTCGACATTGTACAGAGTGCATGGCTACAATGAAATAAACTGTCATTCGCAAGATGAGATGACTGTAATAGTTGAACCGAAGCCTACGCCTATCATCAATTTGAATCCGGGAGTGCTTGACGCATTAGATCCTACGACTATCATAACGGATGCTTCACGAGGCAATGTTTCCAGAATGTGGACTTTGTCCGATGGCTTTACTTCCGATGATGAGTCTTTCGTTCATACATTCCCGTTGACGGATACCACGATGCGTTTTGATATAAACCTTGTGGCGTATTCCAATGCCGGTTGTGTGGATTCTATTTCCACTTTCATAAGAGTAAAGAGAGACCATTTCCTTTGGGCTCCTACGGGCATTTATCTTCATGATAACAACCCTGCGAACAGAGAATTCCGCTTGTGGATTGATAATATCGTGGAATATGAACTTATGATATTCAATCGTAATGGGGAAATGGTATATAAGACTGATAAGATAGAGAAGGCTTGGGATTGTACTTATAAAGGCGAAACTGTTATGCAGGGTATTTATGTTTGGAAGGTCAGGTACAGACACAATGACGCTCCCAACAGGTTGGAAAGCGAAACAGGTACGTTCATGATTTACAATTAAGACTTTTGAATTTTAGAAGCATGATAAGGACAGAGGATATTGACAGAGCGAAAGGGCTTTTGGAAGCAGATAAGGTGCAAGAGGCAATAGAGTTGCTTGATAAACTGATTGCAGAGGAGGAAGATGTATTGAAAGATGAGGCGTTTTACGTCCGTGGAAATGCTTTCCGCAGAGGCAATCATTGGAAAGAGGCGATCAACAGCTACACACGGGCGATAGAACTCAATCCGCAATCTCCGGCTCTCGCAATGCGGGACAGTTGTATAGAGATATTGAACTTCTTCAATAAGGATATGTTTAATCATTAAAACCATACAGAAATGCATATCAGGCGAGAGGCAGTGTTTAATCTCTGTCTCTCGCTTTTTATTTGTCAAAAAAAGAAAGAGGCAAGCATTTGCATGCTTGCCTCTTTGCATCTTGATTTGTTATTGATTATTTCTTTTCTTTGAACTTGCCTATCTGAGTTTTCAAGGCGTCAATGCATAACATGACGGCTTCCTCGAAACTATCTGCCTGCTTGGTTACAAACAAGTCATTACCTCTTACCACAAGCCTTATATCGGCTATCTTATTGTTATTGGTTTCGGGTTTGTCTATCTTCAAAGTAACATCAGCCTGTAAAGCCTCTGGTAATAACCTTTCCAACTTTCCGACTTTCTCATTTACGAAGTTCTGCAATTTCTCTTCCGGAGAAAATTTCACAGCATTGATTACCACTTTCATTATGACCTCCTTTTTGTTTTTAAGTTTCCGTTCTTATGTGCGGGAATTGCTTCCCCTTTGCATGAACTGTCTTTCTGTGTAGTGCTTAGGCAATTCCGTCAAGACTATTCACATTATATATTATTCGTTTGTGTCTTCTCCTGCTCTCGGATGAGCTTGTTTATAGGCTTTTTTCAACTCTTCTATGGTTGTATGCGTATAAACCTGCGTCGAAGCCAAACTTGAATGTCCCAATATCTCTTTTACCGAATTCAAATCGCCGCCCTCTTTCAAGACATTGGACGCAAAACTATGTCTTAACACGTGAGGAGAATGTTGTTCAAGCGACGTAACCACTGCCAATTCCCGAGATACCAAAGTATAGAGTTGCTTCTTCGTCATAGGTCCAAATCTTCGATTGACAAGTAACTTCGGCGTTGAAATATTCAAGGCATGCTTTCTGTCGATAAACTCTCTGATTTTATCCAATAAGCTGCGGCTTATAGGCACTATTCTTTCCTTTCTGCCCTTTCCCTCAATTCTTATTTCACTGTTCTCATAGTTTATATCATCTTCCTCAACCTCCAAGAGTTCAGCCTGCCTCATTCCCGTAGCATACAACAATTCCAAAATCAAACTGTTCCTAACTCCTGTGAAACTCGTATCCTGTTGTTTTTCTATAAGCACTTTCTCCATGTCATCAGTCAACACGATGTTAGGATTTTTAAGAGTAATCTTGGGAGCAACGATTTTCAGCATAGGATTTTGACTGACAAATCCCTCTCTCGCCATAAAGTTGAAATAAGTTCTCATGCTGGCAACTTTTCTGCCTATGCTGCGGTTTGAAACTCCATGTTCCTTCAAATTCACCAGCCATATTCTAACCATAGATGCCGTTACGTCTTTTTCTTCCGTAACTCCGCATTCTCTTTCTATACATTCTGAAAACTGCTTTAAGTCCGCAAGATAAGCAAATACAGTATGCTGAGAGAAATCTCTCTCTGTTTTAAGGTATTCTATAAATTCATCTGTGTGCATAAAAAATGTAGCTTTTTCAAACTTTGATTTCCCTATCTGAGAGTATAACGAAAAAGAGGCTTGCAATGTTGTTGCAAGCCTCTCATTTTTTTTGAGAAAACTATTTATCCATCGCTTGCTGTTGCAGCTTCTGGATATAGATAGCTTTCAACTTACGATCTCTTGCCACTACCGAAGGCTTGGTGAACTTCTGTCGATTTCTCAACTCTCTCACCACACCGGTTTTCTCAAATTTTCTCTTTAATTTTTTGAGTGCTCTCTCAATGTTCTCGCCTTCTTTAATAGGAACAATAATCATAATTAATACCTCTTTCTGTTTT
>URCX01000165.1 GCA_900546465.1 uncultured Bacteroidota bacterium
GCGGAATTTAGAAATAAGTTTTCTTTACAAAGGAAGCATGCCGAGAGGTGATGCTTCCTTTTTTTCTTCTCTTCTTTCCTCTCTACTTTACATAATTGCAATTATGTGCCAAAAGGGGTTCCGAAAATCCTAAGGTCGATTTAGTCGTATTTTCCAAGGATTTACCTATAAATCCGACCATCTCGGAAAATTCCAAAGAGAAAATATGTGCGGAAAATTTTCTCGCAAAAAATCGAAAAGCTCAGAATAAAAAACAGACTTGCAGAAAAAAAACGCAAAAAACTCAATACAATTTCGCCAAAACAAAATCCGTGTAAAATGTCCTTGCCGGTTGAAATCCGCAATTTCCCGATTAAATGACCGCAATCCGCTGTTTATGACATTCCGACGCAAGAGATTTCCCGCAAAATGCCTTTTTCGTTTCTCTCATGTAAAGTCCCTACCTATGCTGCCGAAATACATATTTCCAAACAAATCTTCTCGAAAACTCCATCTTCAAATACTCAAACACAAATCCTCATTCAAACAATGGCAAAAATGCCTCATTTATAAGAAGTCCTTATTATGCGAATTGCTTTCACCGAATCGATTTTCTCTTTCGCCCTTTTATTTTCTTGAAACGCCCTTTCGATTTAATGAAACGCCCTTATGGTAAAATCGTGATTTAGAGGCATTAAGGCATTATACTCACAAAGCTTTCCGAATCTTCAAAATAAACTTTCCATCAGAGTGTCATAAGCGAATATACTCGCCATGTTTCTCTCATTTTCAAGCAAATGATTACTGCTCTAAGTAAAAGAAATCACTACATGAGAATAAATAATCAACAATAAATCGAGTTTTTTGTTGAAAATACTCTGAAATTATTTTGTTGGTTTGAGATATTTATCATATCTTTGCGGTGTAAAAAAACATTCAACGGCTTTGTTATGGAGTTCTTGCAATGCCGTCGGCTTAATCAATAAATATTCCAAGAACTCTGACAGAAAAACATTTTATATGAAAAAAGCATTTGCAACATTGGCACTTTTGACTTGTGTATTCACAGCGGTGTCGCAGGATTTCAAAAAACATTCGTTCGGAATCGGTATAGGTGGAAGCAGTTTCCCGATTGTGAAGTCTTATTCTGACTTTATGAACAATACCGATGGATTTAATCTTTCCAATGCCTTTGTTACGAGTCTGTCTTTGAAGTATGATTACGCCTTTAATGCCGGATTTTCGCTATCATTGGAACCAAGCTACCTTAACACCTACCTTTCATACAGAGATGCCTATTATGTTACTAGCTTGATTAACAATACAACAACTCTCGCATATGGTTCAAGCGGCACTTCGGTCTATGTACATCAGCTCGATATACCTTTGATTGCCAATTTCCGTTTCCCGATAGTGGAGAATGTCAAATTACTTGCCGGACTTGGGGCAAGTGCATTGGTGAATTTCAAAAAGGAAATAAATTTTTACGATGAACCTACATTCTCCACCGTAAACGGACGTAACGCCTTGTCTTTCAAAAACAGCGTTATACCGGAATTTCTCCTGAGAGCCGGCTTGGAAATCAGCACAAAGCATAGAATTTGGTTAAATGCTTCGTATCATTTCTCGCCGGTCAAAAACGCATATTACACAATGCTTGGAAATGGCAGCATTCCGGCTACCGACTATGAAGAAATGAGGATTTCAAAACTGAAGTTCGAGTTCGCAATCTTCCTCTAAATAAGCGAGAGAAGATTTACCGGCTAAAAAAGAAAGCTACGCAGAGATTGCGTAGCTTTCTTCGTAAAAAATGACAAAATTAAGTTTCCTTACTGTGTCGATAACAGCTCTTCCGCATTTGTCATTGCGGCAGCCGTAGGTTCGCCTGCCGAAAGCAGACGTGCTATTTCCAATATTCGTTTTTCTCTGTCGAGGAGTTCTATTCCGCTCTCTGTCTCCCCGTCCTTCTCATGCTTATATACCATAAATTGATAGTCTGCCTTGGCAGCCGTTTGCGGCAAATGGCTTATTGCAATCACCTGAGTATTCTTGCTTATGCGTAACATAATGCCCGCTGCCATAGATGCTGCCTGTCCGGATATGCCGCTGTCAATCTCATCGAATACAATGATCGGCAAACTTCTCTTTTCGCTCACCAAAGCCTTCAATGCCAACATCAGCCTCGATAATTCACCTCCCGAAGCCACCTTTTCAATCGGACGAAGCAGGTTTTCCTTGGCTTTATTGGCGTTAAACAAAAACTCTATCTCACATGCTGCATTCATATCTAAGTCAGGCTTTTTATCCAATCTTATTTTAAGCACTGCAGCCTGCATTCCCATATCACTCAAAAGCCCGCAGGTCTCTTCCTCCACCCTCTCGGCAGCCTCTTTCCTCTGCTCGAAAATCTTCTCTGACAAAAGCTGTAACTTTTCCTGCAAGCCCTGCAACTCCTTTTCCAATTCCGCTTTCTCGTTCTGCAAATCCTCCTCACCGGAAAGGGTTTCGGAAAATTTTTCCTGCAAGGCAAGCAATTCAGCTACGCTTTGCACTCCGTGCTTACGCTCCAAGGAATAAATCAAATCCAAACGCTGCTTCACCGTTTCCAAACTCTCGGCATCGAAATTCAAACTCTCTCCCATGTGTTGCAAGTCTGCATAAATATCTTGCAATTCTATCAATGCAGACTCGCTTCTTTGAGCAAGTTCTTCGAGCTTTTCGCTGCTCTTTGCTGTCTTTGCAAGATTGTTTTTCACTTGAAGCAAATTTGGAAAAATGGCAGGGTAATCCTCTGTTTCAAATAAAGATAGCGAACTCGAAATACACTCCTTTATCTCCTCGCCAGCTTCCATGAATTCCAAGTTCTTTTCCAATTCTTCCTGCTCTCCTGCTTTCAACTTAGCTTTCTCCAATTCCTCATAGACATAAACATTATAAGCGTTCTCCTTTTGCAATTCTGCCAACTCCTCTCCCACTTGCGAAAGTCTGCTTTTCCTCTTCCTATAAAGGGAAAACAAATCCCCGTAGGAGGAAAGAGAATCCGTTTCAGACAAAAAAGAGTCCAAAATGGAGAATTGGTAATCCTTATCGTTCAGCTTTAATGTATTGTGTTGGGAATTTATATCGATTATCCGCTCCGACAAATCTTTCATCACCACAAGAGAAACAGGAGTATCGTTAACGAAGGAACGAGACTTGCCACTTGGTAGGATTTCTCGGCGGAACACTGTTTCATGTTCGTAATCCAATTCGCTTTCCTCAAAGTATTTGCGATAGCTTTCTTCAAGTAAGAATACAGCTTCGCTGACACACTTTTTTTCCTTGTCGAACAGTACATCTTTATCCGCTCTCTGTCCTAAGGCAAGAGCCAAAGCCTGCAAGATTATACTCTTTCCCGCTCCCGTTTGTCCGCAAATAACGCCGAAACCCTTTGAAAACTCTATGTTTTCGGAGCGTATCAAAGCATAATTCTCTATTTTCAAACTCTTCAACATTCTCTTCTCTCCTCCTTTTCCCGTATAAGCCTACGCTTTATTTAATCGGACATTCCAAAAGTCTCTCAGCATTCAATTCGGCAGTCAACACCTCTCCTGCATTGAGAGGGAAAGCCTCTTCAGTCAGAGATACAAATACAATATCCCCTGTTTTCAAACTTATGGATGAAGAAACCTCTTCCACTTTCTTGAAGAAATTATCCAAGGACTTGATTTTCTTCTCTGCCAACAGCTTTTCGCCGGAGAAGAAACGCAATTCCGTGCCGTCCTGCGACAATCCGCCTTTCTTTTTCCACTCTCCAAGTTAGATAATCCGCTATCTGTTATACCTAACTTTTCGGCAAATACCCTTTGACTTAAATTAAGGTATTTTCGCAGTTCTTTTAAGCGTTCATTCAATTTTATACACCTCCTGTAGGTATAAAATATCACATAAACTTTTCATAGTCAAGAAAAAGCGTAAAAAGATATTGACAAACTTTTCAAAGACAAGTATACTATTTTCAAAGACAAGGTTAATGTCAACGAAGAAAGGAGGTAAAG
>URCX01000166.1 GCA_900546465.1 uncultured Bacteroidota bacterium
TGAAAAAGGAGTGCGAAGAGAAGAAACGCTCCATGTTTTGGGCGTCCAACTTCTCCATAGGAGTATTTCTCTTCAATAAACTCAATGTTATGCTTGCCAAGATGATGAGTTCCTATCCTCAATATGAGCCTTCAATAAGGGAAATTCATCATATCCATAAGAAAGATGCCCCTTCGGGTACGGCAATAAGCCTTGCGGAAAGCCTTATTGCCAACTATCCGGCGAAGAAATCATGGGAATTATCTTCCGAAAAGACGGATAAAAGTGTTTTGAGGGTTGAAGCCGAAAGGATTGGCGAGGTTTTCGGAACGCATATCATAGATTACCAAAGTGAAATAGACAAGATAGAGATTAAGCACGAGGCTTTTTCGCGACACGGCTTTGCAAGCGGTGCGGTGATTGCAGCACATTGGTTGAAGAACAGAAGAGGCTTTTTCACGATGAGCGATATGCTTGATTGATTATTGCAGATACAGAAAACAGAAAGAAACATGAAAGACTCAAATTATGCCATAGGTGTCGATATAGGAGGAACGAATGTGCGTTGTGCAGCAGTTTCCATTGGCGGAGAGGTGATTGAGGTGTTGAAATTCAAGACGTGGGACTACCTTATGGCAGAGGACTTTGTCGAAAGGCTTGCCGATGACATTAGTTTGCTGATAAACAGGTACGATATATGCGATGGCAAAAAAGTGAATGTGGGAATAGGGGCTCCGAACGGCAATTTTCATCGTTCCACAATAGAGTTTGCACCCAACCTTCCTTTCAAGGGTGTTTTTGAATTGGGAAAAATGCTGACCCGATCACTTTCTTCACGACACATAGAAGCCGATATAGTTTTGACAAACGATGCCAATGCAGCGGCAATGGGTGAGAAGATATACGGCAATGCCAAAGAAGTCAGTGATTTCATGATGATAACGCTTGGAACCGGCGTAGGCTCCGGTATATTTGCGGATAATAGATTGCTCTACGGCTTTTCCGGCTTTGCAGGAGAGTTGGGGCATACGATTATTGTGCCGAACGGTCGTTTATGCAACTGCGGAAGAAGAGGTTGTTTGGAGACTTACTGCTCGGCAAAGGGCATTGCAAGAACCGCAATGGAGCTTTTGGATTCGAGATATAGCGATTTCTCCCTGCTTGACAGAAAGAACGGCAAAGAGATAGGAGCGGAAGAAATAAACAAAGCGGCAGAAGAGGGCGACAGCCTTGCATTGAAATGCTTTGATATAACAGCCAAACATCTTGCACTCGGACTTTCCAATGCCGTTGCCCTTACTTCACCGGAAAAAATCTTCATTGCAGGAGGATTGAGCAAGGCAGGCGAAAAACTCTTCCGACCTTTGAGGACATACTTCAATGACTTCCTTTATCCCGTCTTTCGCAAAAGTGTCTCCATAGAGCAATCCGGACTTCCGGAGAACCACGCCGCAATACTCGGAGCAGCCTCCCTGACTGCCATATAGCAACAAAAAAACATATAAGACCGTTTCAGAAATTTATTACAGGCAAAGCTTTGCAAAGAGAGTACTTGCCGTTTGACAACTTGACGAACAATAATCCTCTATACTGCGGAAGAGGTATGTCGATAGAAGCATTCAAAGGCATATAGCGTTTAAGGCTTGCAATTATCCTGCCCTCTGTCGAAATGAAATCTATCTGCAAATCTCCCGATATACCCTTGCTTTCCAAGCGTAGCTTATTTCCTAAAATAGGATAGGCTTTGATGTCAAATGTTTCGAGTTCCATAGTCTTCGGATTGCCGGAAGATGTTTCGGAAAAGCTCCATTCATTCCAACGATCTGCCACCGTTCTGTTTGCAATCTGCATAAAATATTCAGCCCTTTCGGCATTTATGCCGTTCATTTCAGGAACTCTTGCAAGATGTTCCCCGAATATGGCACAATAAAAGCAACAAGCCGCAAGATAAGTACCGTTCACCGCAGGATGTGAATTATCCGAGGAATGCAAAACCACTGTGGAATCGGTCAAGAAAGACTGCAGGAACGCTTCTCCCACAGGCGACATATCGGAATGGAAATCCCTTGCCATAAGCCGATAATTATCCGTCAGCCTTTGGGTCATGGATTCAAAAGTACAGAAAGGTTCATAATACTGACAGTTTATCGCATCGCCATATCTGTAACCCCACGTACCGAAGAAGATAATCCTCGCTTGCGGATTGTACAATTTGCAAATCGAATCCAACTTCTTGGCATGCGGATAGACCTGAAAATCAAATTGCTCATCAGGAAAAGCGACTTCCTGACTTTGTCCCTGCAATACAATGTAATCATAATTACCGCTTTGTATCTTACCCAATGTGGCAGAACTTGTAAGATGACTCCAAAAAGTATATCCGCCCATGGTACTGCTTTCGCAACTAATCTGCTTGCCGTTATACTCCGCAATCTGAGTCAAAACCTGCGGCAAATTGTTGGTATAAACATAACTGTTACCGATAAAAAGCACCCTCTTTGCCGATTGACACCACAATGCGGCAGTAAAGCCGAAGACAAACAAAAGTACAAAAACCAAAACACGAAAAACATTAATCCTTTTCATAAGCATATCTTTTTTGAATGAATACCTGCGACAAAGATACGGTTTTCCCGGCAAATATCCTATCAATATCAAAAATTTTAGCACAGAATAAGAATTTCAACACGACTGATACCATCAACAAATTTAAGTATCACACCTCTGATAAAGCATATTCAAAGTCTTTTTGTGCTTATTCGCCATCGAACATCGGCAAACATCTTTTGCAAAAGTACAATCTTCATCAATAGTATCGATATAGAAGCCATCATGATATGAAATCATATATCTTTCTTAGCCGATTATTGGTTTTTATATCGTCTCCGGCAGATATAATATCACCATCGAAAACAATATTACAAAACCCACACAAGAGAAAAGTGCCGAACACTCGGTCGTGCTAATCGGAGGACTTTGCCGGACGCTTTGTTTTTTGATTGCTTGGCATGCTGCTTGCGGTTTGGCGAAACATGGATTGTACTTTCTGCGAGAGGAACACAACTTTTTACCGATTTTGTCGTTAAATAGCAAAATCATATATTATATGGAGAACATAAACGAAAGGTTGGGAGTAATCCCTCATGATAAATTGGTTCAAAACACTGAGTATATTCATCAGTACATCGGTCTGAGGCTGGCTGCTTTGGGCGTGGAGATGAGTACGGAGAGCATGACGGCGGAACAACGCAATTTCATGAAGTGCTTGAAGGGCTTATTGTCCAATTACAAGGAGAGAGAAATGCTTTCAAGCAATTATCTTTGCCCTGCCGATGCAAGAATACAGAACTTTTTCGACAGTTACTTTGCTTCTGTCAAGGGGGTTGAGGATATTAAAATCCCTTTGAGGACGTTTACATTGGACTCTTACGGCATAGCAAGAGAATTGTCCTTGCCAAAGGGTAAGGAGGAGTATGTGTCGGAGTATGTCAAGTCTTACAGAGTGAAGCAAGGTGTTCTGCATAATCCGAAGAACGACCGTAGAACGACAAAGGGTGTATTTCATATTGCGGAGGGTGGTCTGCCTATTCCGGACGATAAGAAAGCTGTGCCTTTGGCTGTGGCGAAGTACTTATTCCACAGGGCTTTTGCCGAGACGGGAGACATCTTGGAGCTGCCGTTCTCCTCACAATTCGATAAAGGTATTCGTTTGTTTGTGTCCTTGCTGTTGAAGCCGGTGATTTGTCCTAAGGTTGCAGGTATAACGAAGGAGAAGAACATGGAAATAAGGTTCTTTGTTCCGGGTTCCTTGGTATGTAACCTCGACTTTGTGGAAAGTATCTTCGGAAACGGGGGCAGTCCTTATCATATAAGCAATGATTCGGCTTTGGATGTGGAGCATTGGACGGGTCATACGGGTTGTATCATTCTTGCTCCGCAGTTGACGAAGCTGACGAAGAAAGAATGCGGTTTGCCTAATATATGGTTATGCAA
>URCX01000167.1 GCA_900546465.1 uncultured Bacteroidota bacterium
TAAGCTCGTAAATCGTTGTCGGGGCTTTGGCATTGCCGGCTTTATCAACGATACCGCATTTTTTTAAGATATCCTTGTTGAACATCAATACGACAGTATTCGCCGAAAAAGGCAATGCATACGCTCTGCCGTTATATGTGTTTGCGTTATACACCTTCTCTGGATAAAGCGCTTTTATATCGTCGCTTCCAAGCTCCGTCATACTTTGTAACAACCCGTCGTGCGCCAACGCCTGAACGTAAACGTGATCCAGAATTGCAAGGTCGGGACTTTCATTTCTGCTGACCGAAATACCGTCTTTTACTGTGGCTGCGGTTACGATATTTATAAAGCCGTCATCTGTCAAAATATCAGATACCAGTTTTAATAAATCCGGCTCGTCATCTACGAGTAGGATTTTTTTGTTGTATAAAAAAGAATGTTCCATAGCGTTACCTCCATCACGATTATTATAGCATAGTGCGTCAATTATGAGGCCGACCTTGCCAAAAAGTAAGGTAAAAGTAAGGACGGGAGAATGTAGATGTCAGGTTGAAGTTGTACCATAGAAGCATCGAAAGGAGATGTTTCTATGGACTATATCATTACAACGGAACAGTTGACCAAGAAATATAAGAACTTCACTTCGGTCAATCATGTTTCGCTTCATATTCGCAAGGGCAGCATTTATGGTTTTCTTGGCCCGAACGGGGCAGGCAAATCCACCTTGCTTAAAATCATTGCAGGCAAACAGGATTACGATAGCGGCAATGTGGCAATAGATTCCAAGCAAACCATAGGTTATTTGCCTCAAGAGATGATTCCCTCATCTCAAGTAAGTGTTTTGGAGGAAGCCCTGACGGCTTTCGACCGTCTTAATGAGATGGAAAAAACATTGGAGGCACTTACACTCAGCATCAGTGAGCGAGAGGATTATCAATCCGAGGCATACGCCGCACTGCTTCACAGACATAGTGAATTGAGTGAACGCATTGCCATGATGGGAGGCAACAACCGACAAGGTGAAGCAGAAAAAATCCTCCTCGGATTGGGATTTACCCACAGCGATTTTGCACGAAAGATGACAGAATTCAGCAGCGGCTGGCAGATGAGGGTCGAATTGGCAAAACTATTGCTCAAAAAACCGGAGACTTTATTGCTTGACGAGCCTACCAATCACCTCGACATAGAATCCATTCAATGGTTGGAGAACTTCCTTCGCCGCTATTACGGAGCCGTTATACTCGTTTCCCACGACAGAGCTTTCCTTGACAACATCACAAACCGCACCATAGAAATTACCTCCGGCAAAATATACGATTACAAGACCAATTATTCCGAATATGTCAAGCTCCTTGCCCTGCGAAGAGAGCAACAAATAGCCCAACTCAACAATCAGCAAAAACAAATAGCCCAAACCGAGAAATTCATAGAGCGATTTCGCTATAAGGCAACCAAAAGTAAGCAAGTGCAATCCAAAATCAAAATGCTTGAAAAGCTGGAACGAGTGGAGGTTGACGAGACAGACACCTCTGCAATAAGGTTCTGCTTTCCCCCAGCACCGCATTCCGGTAAAGTAGTGGTGGAAATAAAGCAGCTGAACAAGAGTTACGGTGATAAACTCGTACTCAAAGATCTCGAAATACTGATTGAAAGAGGTGAAAAGGTTGCCTTTGTCGGCAAGAACGGCGAAGGAAAATCCACACTTTCCAAAATAATAGTCGGAGAATTGGAAGCAAGCAGCGGCATTTGCCGATTGGGACATGAAGTCTCCATAGGCTATTTTGCCCAAAACCAAGCCGCACTCTTGGACGGAGAAAAAACCGTCTTTGAAACCATAGACGACATAGCCATAGGCGATGTACGCACAAAAATCCGCAGTATCCTCGGCAGTTTTCTCTTTGATGAAAACGACATAGAGAAGAAAGTCTCCGTACTTTCCGGAGGAGAGAAAACCAGACTTGCCCTTGCCAAATTGCTGCTTGCCCCCGTGAATTTGCTTGTCCTCGATGAGCCGACCAACCACTTGGATATGGTCTCCAAGGATATACTTAAAGCCGCACTTGTCCGCTATGACGGAACCCTTATCATCGTTTCCCACGACAGAGACTTCCTTCAAGGACTGACGGAAAGCATTTACGAGTTTTCACACCATAAAGTCTGTCAATTCAAAGGTGATATAGCCGATTTCCTACAATCCAAGAAGATGAATGATTTCAAAGAATTGGAAACCGCAAGCCCTTCTGTCAAAACGGTAAGCACTACCTCTGTAAGCAAAAGCAAAGCCGATTACCTCAAAGGCAAAGAAAAAGAAAGCAGTCTGAGGAAAATACGTAACAAAATCACCTCTTGCGAAAACGAAATCGAACAAACCGAAAAGCAAATCAAAGACTTGGACGACCAAATGACAAAGGGCGATTTCACCAATCAGACAACAGAAATGCAAAAGCTCTGCACACAATACGAAAAGTTCAAAAAACAACTTTCCGAGCAAATGCAGCAGTGGGAAAATTTACAAATGGAATTAGAAAAAGCAGAAAGACAATGTTAAACCGTACTTACTACAAAGAAAACCTCAAATTGGCATATCCCATAATACTCTCCTCGCTTGGTCAAAGTGTGGTGCAACTATTCGATACCCTTATGGTCGGACAATTAGGCAAAGAAGCCTTGGCAGGAGTAGCCTTTTCGGCAGCCATAACCACCATTGCTCTCGTCTTCGGACAAGGAATAGGCATGTCCCTTACCCCATTGATAGGACAATCCTTTGCACGTAAGGAAACCTCTCGCATGAGCATGCTCTTCCAAAACGCCATAACGCTTAACCTTATTACCGGAGCCGCAATCGTAGCCATACTTATGCTCTTTGTTCCCCTTTTACCACATCTCGGACAACCGAAAGAAGTAATAGGCACGGCAAAATCATACTTCATCATCACCTCCATATCACTCTTTCCCGCACAAATCTTCCTCGCATTCCGCCATTTCATGGAAGGAGCCGGCAACACAAAGACCACAATGCAGATAATCATTTCAGCCAATCTGCTGAATATCATATTAAACTATATCTTCATCTTCGGTAAATGCGGCTTCCCTGCAATGGGAGCATTCGGAGCAGGACTTTCAACCTGCGTAGCCCGCAGCCTTATGCCGATAGCATACCTTGTTTACATGTTATGGCACAAGCATTACCGCAAATACTTCAAATTCTTCTCAAAAAAGAACTTCACACTCCATACCCATAAAAGCATTATGCGACTCGGACTTCCCATAGCCGTGCAACTCTCCTTGGAATGCATCAGCTTCTCGACCGTAACCCTTATGATGGGCTGGTTATCCACCGTAGCCCTTGCCTCCTATCAAATCGTACTCACCTTTATCACCCTCACCTTTCAAATAGCCTGCGGAATAGCCTCAGCAACAACCATATTGGTTTCGCATGCCTTCGGTGTGAAAGATGGTAACCGTATAAGAGCCAACTCTTTAAGCGGATTGCACCTGAGCTTTGTCTCTATGGGCATAGCCGCACTTTGTTTCATCACACTCGGCGACAGAATAGCAAGCCTTTTCACCACAGACGCCGCCGTCATCGCTCAAGCCCGAACCCTCTTCATTGTAACCGGAGCGTTCCAACTCTTGGACGGAGCCCAAGCCACACTGCTCGGAGCATTAAGAGGCATGAACGACGTAGCCAAACCGATGAAATACTCCCTTATTTGCTACATATTCATTTCCATACCTGTCGCCGCACTACTCGGCTTCGCTCTTAAAACAGGACCCTGCGGCATTCTCTCCGGCTTAGCCTTCGGACTGCTCATTGCCACCATGCTCTACTATACCCGCCTCAAAACCACAATTCGCCGAATCCCCGTTCCGGAAAAATAAAACGCCGTTCTAAAAAACTGAAACGCCGAAAGAAAAAATTAGAACGGCGTTTTAGAAAATTGGAATGGC
>URCX01000168.1 GCA_900546465.1 uncultured Bacteroidota bacterium
GTTCTTCGTTTATCTCGACTTTCTGAATGATAACGTCTGTATTGGAAGTGTTCTCGAAGCTCTCAACAGTAAACTCGTTCTGCAATTCCTGGTCATCGTCCACAATTTCAAAGTCAGTGGTCTCCTGTTGTTGCGGTTGTTCTGGTTCGGGAGGTGTTTCTTCCTGACGGGTTATTATAACCTCTTCAACCTCTTGTACTACTTGCGTAAGTTGCAATGCTTCTTCTTCCTTATCATAGCTTTTCCACTCGAAAGCAACTATAACGATGGAAAGAGCAGCCACCATGCCCGCAAGGATAAACATGGTCTTGGTCTTTTCCAAGTTTGCTTTGTCAGATTTCTTTAATTCCATATTGCTTGTTTTTTATTCGTCCGTTGATTTACTCTGTATTTGAGGGTGCTAAATTACAACTTTTCCTACTTATGGCGAAACTTTGTTTGATTTTTTTGTTTCGCCGTTTTGTTGATTTGTATCCAAGGTTCTGTTTTGCAAATCCTTATCTCGTATTTTTCTTGTGGAAAACTAATGCGTTAAGCCTTAATATCTGAAACTGCTACCGCCTAAAAACTCTCTCATTATGGAGGTTGGTGGTATGTAATCGGTCTTTATGGATTTGAAATCCGCAAGAAAATTCTGCAATCTGCGTGCTTCGGAATAGGCAGGCGAGTTTTGCGGAACTTCAAGCAGGAGATTTTCCGCCAAAGGCTTCAATACACCTATCTCATACAGCAATGAGGAGTTGAATATGCTGTCTGCATTTTCCTGATACGGGAAGATGTGTTTTTCTTCTCCGTTTCTGACACTATCCCAACGCATGATGGTATCTTGGGCAGAGTATCCTCTGTAATTGTTATCCCGAACTATTCTTCTCAAAAGGCGGTTGTCGCTGCTGCTTATGAGGTTGTGCTTATCCAAAGCGAGCTGTGTGAGTGCCGAAACGAAGACATTGTATTTGTTTTTCGCCGGAATTTTTGCACTCAATGCGGGATTCAGTGCGTGTATGCCCTCGACTATGACAATGGATCCCTGTTGTATTGTCAGTTTATTGCCGCTCTGCTCTCTTTTTCCTGTTATAAAATCAAAACGAGGCAACTCTATCTCCTCTCCGTTCAAGAGTTGACGCATTTGATGGTTGAAATAATCCAAATCCAAGGCTTCAAGGCACTCGAAATCGTAGTTTCCGTCTGCATCTCTCGGGGTATGCTCTCTATCTACGAAGTAATCGTCCAATGAGATTTGCAAAGGTTTGAAACCAAGCACCGCAAGCTGGGTTGCAATTCGGCGACAAGAGGTTGTCTTTCCAGAAGAGGAAGGACCTGCAAGCAAAACGAACTTCACCTCATCTTTTCTTTGATATATCAAATCGGCTATCTCGGAATATTTCTTCTCATGCAGGGCTTCCGAAACCTGTATCAACTCGTTTTGTTTATTCTTTTCAATGGCTTTGTTCAGGTTGCTGACGTATGGAGTTCCCAATATCCTGACCCAATTCTTGTGTTCCCTGAATATGGAAAATATTTTCTTCTCTTCTTTGTCCGCTTGCCGTGTAGGAAGAGTGTTATCCTTTTTAGGCATTTGAAGAATGAAACCGTCTTCAAAGGCATATATGTCAAACACTTTCAAATAAGAGGTTGCAGGAACCAAATCAAAGAAAAACGCATTGACAGTCTCGCCCAATAAATCTATGTTTGCATACAATCTGTTACTGTTACGTATCAACTCTGCCTTATCGTGCATTTCCAATTTTTCAAAAAGTTCTACTGCTTCTTCAACAGGGATTATCTGCCTTGCAAACGGAATATCCTCTTTGACCATTTCCTGCATTCTTTTCTTTATCTTGGTCAATGCAGATGGCAAATCTTCCGACAGGGCTTTTATTTCACAAAAATATCCGTCCGTCATGGAATGCTGTATGTAGAGTACGTTTTGCGGATAGAGTTCCTTGACGGTTTTATACAGCATAAACATCAATGAAAGTGCATACATACGTCTGCCGGAGGAGGAATGTATGTCCAAAAACTCCACTGTCTTGGGCGAATATATGCGATAATTCAAATTTTGCACCTTATTATTGACACAGGCTCCGAGAATTGTCTCAACATTTCTCACTCCTGCAAAACGGGCTACGCCCGACAAATCCGTACCTGAGGGAACCAATACTTTGGTATCGGTATTACGGCAATATACTTCAAACATTTCTTCCATTTTCACTCCTTTTGACATCGTTTGTTTGCTTCATCTGTTCTTCAAAATCGGTAATGGAGGTCTTTTTATTGTGATAGTAGCGTTTATCTTTGACTTTCTCATAAGCCGGAATACCTATTAAGTCCCTTATCACCACACTTGCGGCAAAGCAACCGAATATTGCCGGCATATAAGAGATGGTTCCGACATTTGTTCTTTTATTTTCGCTTTTCTCCTCTCTGACGCAGTCTGAGGGTACTTCCTCGGGAGAAAAGACAACGGCGAAACCATCATATATTCCGAACTTATGCAGTTTCTTTCTCAGCATTCTGGCAAGAGGACAGTTGAAGGATTGAGATATATCTGCCACTTGAATTAAAGAAGGGTTTATTTTGCCGCCGCTTCCCATGGAACTGACCAAGGGAATAGCCCGTTTCATGCAAGCTGCCGTAAGATATAGTTTTGGTTTTAGGGTATCTATTGCATCTACTACATAATCATAATGCGTCGCTTCCAAGATTTCCACCACCCTTTCTTCTCTCAAGTATTCGCTAATCAGTACAAGAGAGACATTTTCGTTTATATCCCTCAAACGTTCTGCCAACACCTCGGTTTTCAATCTTCCTTCCGTCGAGCGAAGTGCTATAAGCTGTCTGTTTCTATTGCTTTTGCTCACTCTGTCTGCGTCCGACAAGGTAAGTTTTCCCACACCGGCACGGCATAACATCTCGGCAGCGTATGCCCCTACTCCACCCAAACCTACTACAAGCACATGTGCAGACCGCAAACGCTCCAAATTGTCTGCACCTATCATCAATTCCGTTCTTTCAAACATAAATCCCTTTCCTTAAAAAGCTCATTCGTTATGATAGGGTTCTCCTTTTATTATGGTGAACGCCCTATATAATTGCTCGACAAACAGAAGTCTTATCATCTGATGGGAAAAAGTCATTTTGCTTATTGAAAGCCTTTCTTTGCAACACTCATACAGTTTATCCGAAAAGCCGAATGCTCCTCCTACGACAAATGCCAATGTTCTGACTGAGGCATTCATTTGTTTTTCCAAGTACTTCGAGAACTCCATACTGGAAAACTCTTTGCCTTTCTCGTCCAACAAAACCACCCTGTCGGCTTTTGCCGTTTGTTTGAGTATCATCTCAGCCTCTCTGTCTTTCAATTCTCCGACAGGAAGGCTCTTCGCATTCTTCACATCGGGCAGAACAACCAATTCAAAGCTCACATAATGCTGCAATCTTTTGAGATAAATACCCACAGCCTCGCAAAGATACTTCTCCTCACTCTTTCCGACAACTATCAACTTTATATTCATTTCTTCAAAGCCTTCAAAAAGGTGTATAGTTTGGAATAATGCTTCTCCACTACAAGGTATGGTGTTTGCTCTGCACCGAAATGCCTGATAAAATTCTCAATCGGTCTCATTACAGAGCCGTTGAAGTTATATTCCCTGCAAGAGCAGGCAGAGGCTTCTTTGAGAATATGCCACAAAAGCAGTGTTGCGGCATTGGAACTTCTCAATTCAGGGTCTGAACCTGCAAATATGGAATGCCAAACACCCCGAGAACATATCACGTATGTAACAGAATGTATCCTGCCTTCCTTATCGCATATTGCATAACGGCGACTTTGATTTCTTGCAGCGGCGGCGGCTTCAATCCTTTCAAAATCCTCAAAAGAGAAAGGACATTT
>URCX01000169.1 GCA_900546465.1 uncultured Bacteroidota bacterium
ATCATGAGGTTTGCTCCTACATCTATACCGATATAGATACTTGTATGCTTGAAATCATAATGCAAATTGGCATTCAACATAAGCGGAATGTAAGTATGAGACTTGTATCTGTCCGTTATGATTTCATGACGGGCTCCTTCGGCAACACGCTTCACCGCAGCTCCTCTGTAATACCAAACTCCGGTATATCCTCCCCAAGAAGCAGTAAAATTAGGGTTTACTTTCCAATGACGCATCTTGTATTGATAACCCGCAGTCAGCCCGAAAGCAAATGGAGTCGTGTTTTTATATCCCGCACTTATGACAGGCATACCGCCGATATTGACCGATAAAAGATGTTCCGGCACATTGCGTCTCCATTGTCCGCTTCTCCAATCCGTGTACTTTATTTCCTGTTTTGCCAAATCGGCTTTTGCTGTTTCTTTACCAAATCCCGTTCCAGCGTATGCCGAGGAGAATATTGATAAAAGGGCGACAAATGTAATAATTCTCTTCATTTCCTTATCGTTTTTGTGTATTCATGGCTTTGAGCGTTCAAAATTACAAAGAAAAAGCGATACAACACAAATTTTTCCGGCTTTTTCGCAGTATTTCCACTTTATTTCATCGATGATAAAACATTACATAGCCCTTTCTCGTTTCTGTTTCGATATTATTTTCTAAAAGAAAGAAGTCATGAATACAAGAATTACAGAATTGTTTTCAACAGATATTCCGATAGTTTCGGGAGGTATGGTATGGTGTAGCGGTTGGCGGTTGGCGTCTGCTGTAAGTAATGCGGGAGGATTGGGCTTGATTGGAGCGGGTTCCATGACGGCGGAAGTGCTTTCGCAACATATCGAACTATGTCGCCAAGCCACCGACAGGGCATTCGGAGTGAATATTCCCTTAATGAATGCCAATAGTGCGAAACACATAGAATGTGTGATGAAACACAAAGTCCCTGTTGTGTTCACCTCTGCCGGAAATCCGGCTCTTTATACAACTCGATTGAAAGAGGCCGGTTGCAAGGTGGTACACGTTGTGGCAAACGAGAAATTTGCTTTGAAAGCACAAAATGCCGGTTGCGATGCTGTCGTTGCCGAGGGCTTTGAAGCCGGAGGTCATAACGGAAAAGAGGAAACCACAACTCTTGTATTGATACAGCAGCTTGCAGGAAAACTTTCTCTGCCTCTGATTGCAGCAGGAGGCATTGCCACCGGCGAACAGATGGCTGCCGTCATGGCATTGGGTGCAGAGGGAGTTCAGGTAGGCAGTGCTTTTGCAGTTGCCAAGGAAAGTTCCGCTCATGAAGCCTTCAAACAAGCCGTTTTTGCATCCAAGGAAGGTGATACCAAACTTATGCTCCGCAAACTCTCACCCACACGTTTGTTGAAAGGTGCTTTCTTCGACAAAATAGCCGAAGCAGAGGCGAGAGGTGCCGATGCGGAGGAACTGCTGAGCATAATAGATAAAGGAAGAACAAAAAAAGGAATGTTCGATGGCGATTTGGAAGAAGGAGAATTGGAAATCGGTCAGGTGGCTTCAATGCTTGACAAAGAGAAAACGGCAGCCGAAATCATAGAAGACTTCCGTCAGGGTTTCAAAAAAGCTCAAGAACGTTTGCAACAAATAAGATAGAACCATGAAACAGCCGGATTATTTATTTGAAGTCAGTTGGGAAGTTTGCAATAAGGTGGGCGGCATACACACTGTTGTATCCACCAAAGCAAAAACGCTTAACAAACGCTTCGGCAGCAATTTCATCATGATTGGTCCCGACATTTGTCGCGATGATACGGCGGTTCAGGAATTTGAACCGGACAATTACCTTATGACCTCTTGGGCAGAATATGCCGGAAATAAGGGTTTGAAACTTCGTATAGGCAGATGGAAGAGCTTGGAGGAGCAACCCATGGTGATATTGGTGGATTTCACTCAATACTTCAATCGAAAAGATGAAATCCTTACGGAATTGTGGAACGAGTATTCCCTTGACAGTCTGACGGGAGGCTGGGACTATATTGAACCCTGCCTGTTCGGATATGCCTCTGCAAAAGTTATTGAAAGCTATTATGAATTTTATTTGGAGGCAGGAGACACCGCCCTTGCTCAATTCCACGAATGGATGACAGGAAGCGGAATATTGTATTTGAAAAAGCAATGTCCGCAAATCGCAACAGCATTCACCACCCATGCCACAGTCTTGGGACGATGCCTTTCCGGCAACGGCATGCCTTTATACTCGGCTTTGGAAACTTATAATGCCGATACGCTTGCTACGCAGTTCGGAGTGAGAGCCAAACATTCCTTGGAAAAGCTTTCGGCTCAAAATGCAGATGTTTTCACCACAGTAAGCGAGATAACGAATAAGGAATGCCGTCAATTCTTAGGCAAATCTGCCGATGTAATCACCCCTAACGGCTTTGAGAACGACATGGTGCCGAATGATGACAAGCAAAAGGAAATCCGTCTCAGAGTAAGACGAAAACTAATCGATACACTCAAACAACTTTGTGGCGAAGAGATTTCGGACGATGCCTTGTTTGTCATAAATTCCGGACGATATGAATTTTTCAACAAGGGAACAGACCTCTTCATAGAGGCTATGGGAGAATTGAACAAGCAGAAACCGAACGGGGAAATACTTGCCGTGATAGCCGTTCCGGCACATCATTTGAAAGCATTCTCCGAAAACGAAAATTCCTCCGAAGATTCGATTTCTTCAAATGCCGAAAGAATTTCACGAAACGGCGAAATAAAAAAACGAAACGCCCTTTCATCACACCGACTTTTCGATGAGGATAATGATTTGATACTATGCAAACTATCAGAATGCGATTTAAGCAATTCTTCCGACAGTAAAGTGAAAGTATTGTTCATTCCATCTTATCTTGACGGAGCAGACGGAGTGATAAACGAGACATATTTCGATTTCTTGCAAGCATTCGACCTGAGTATATTCCCCTCTTACTATGAGCCATGGGGCTATACACCTATGGAAAGCATAGCTTTCGGCGTCCCTACCCTCACTACAAGTCTTGCCGGCTTCGGGCTGTGGATACGTGAAAGAGTTTCCAAGCAGCAGAGAGCTGTAACCATAATAGAAAGAAATGATGAAAATGCACAAGCATGCGTTTCCGAAATCGTTTCCTTTGTCAATCAAGAACTCAAACTGCCTTCGGAAGAGAGAGAACGCATAAGACGGGAATGCAAACTGCTTTCCGGAAGTCTCGTATGGGCAAGTCTGGCAAACAATTACCTCCATGCCTACGAACAAGCGGTGGATAAAGCACAACAAAGGTTCGATATGTACAGCGGAAAGCAGGCTCTGGCAAATTACACTGCCGATTCGCAATCGCAAAGCTTTACACAGGCTCATTGGCGCAAGATTCTCTTTCGGCAAAAGTTACCTGAAAGGCTCTATGCCCTTGAAAAATTGAGTCAAAACCTGTGGTGGAGTTGGAACAAAGAGGCATACAATTTGTTTGAACGCATAAATCCGGAAAAATTTGCGATGTTGGAGAACAATCCTTTGCCGCTTTTGGAAAGCCTTACAGCGGAAGAATTAGAAGGATTGTTGAAAGATGAGGCATTCCTTGCCGAAATGGACAAGGTGGAAAAGCATTTCGACAACTATATGTACCGCAAACCCGAGGAGGAAGAGGACATGGTGGCATATTTCAGCATGGAATACGGAATAGACAACTGTTTGAAAATATACTCCGGAGGCTTGGGCATATTGGCAGGGGACTACCTG
>URCX01000170.1 GCA_900546465.1 uncultured Bacteroidota bacterium
GTATTTTTCAGTGATTCGACAAGCCGCAATAAGGTTTTTTTCTTGCGAAGACCATTCTATCCTTTCCGAAGAAATCTTTGACTGTTTTGGTTTCGTAATTCAAGGAAGTGAAAATCAATTCCGTTTCATGGCAAAGAGCTTCATTTGTTTCCAAATATATTTTTCCCATTTCTTTGAGATGACATTCCGCAATCGAAGCAATGCTTCGATAAAATTCCAATGGATTGTCGTCTTTGACGAATAAAGCCGTATATGGCTCGTATTCCGTTACATTAGGCTTCATCTCCACTTTTTCGCTCTCCCTTACGTATGGAGGATTGGAAACTATGATGTCAAACGACACCTTTTCCGGTAAACCTTTCCTCATATCGGCTTTGCGAACCTTGACATTAACGCTGTTATGAGCCGCATTCTCCTCGGTTTGTGCAATAGCCTCATCGCTGATGTCAAAAGCAAAAACCTCGCTTTGAGGAAGATGTTTAGCCAATGCAATCGCAATACAACCGCTGCCACAACCAAGGTCGGCAATCTTCAAGCCGCTTTGCGAAGAGTTCTCTTTTATTATGTTATTCACCAATTCTTCCGTTTCCGGACGAGGAATCAATACTTTGCGGGACAATAATATTTCCGTATCAAGGAAATCACATACACCGATTATATATTGCAGAGGTCTGTTCCGCTTTAAGTCCTTTATGCCGAAGCGTATTTTCAGAAGTTCCGACTCACTCACACCAGTCATAGGTTCGGACAATATTTTGGCAATGGACAAACCTGCAAAATGTTCCAACAAGCGATAAACCATTGCCCTTACCTCTTCTTTACCATAAATATCGTCCAATTCCGAATGAGCAAACCGAACAATGTCCTGAACTTTGTTTGAAGGTATCCGCATTTTTCTTATTTTTGTCGCTGCAAAAGTAGGTAAATTATCACTAACAGCCTTCTTGCCATGCAAGAGATATAATATTCATGAACTTTTTCGAACTGTATTCTATGAGTGAACAAGACAATATTTACATGAGACGCTGCTTTGAATTGGCACGTCTCGGTGCGGGTTCGGTGAGTCCGAATCCGATGGTGGGTTCTGTGATTGTGTATAATGGGGACGTAATCGGCGAGGGCTGGCATAGGAAATACGGGCAGGCTCATGCGGAAGTCAATGCGGTGGCTTCGGTCAGGGACAAAAGCCTTTTGAAAAACTCGACTATTTATGTGGCATTGGAGCCTTGCTGCCATTGGGGAAAGACACCGCCTTGTGCAAAGTTGATAATAGAGAACGGTATAAGGCGTTGCATTATCGCCAATACAGACCCAAATCCCAAGGTAGCAGGCGGTGGAATCAGATTGCTGAAAGAAGCAGGCGTTGAAGTCGTAACGGGTGTCTTGGAAAGCGAAGGGGCGTTTCTCAATCGCCGTTTCTTCACCAATCAAAACGAAAAGCGGCCATACGTGATATTAAAGTACGCCGAAACGGCCGATGGCTTCATGGCACAGGAAGGAAAGAGTGCTTGGATAAGCAATGATGCCGTCAGGATATGGACACACAAGCAGAGAAGTGAAGAGGACGCAATAATGGTCGGTTACCGCACCGCAATGCAGGATAACCCTCAACTGAACGTACGATATTATGGCGGAAGAAATCCAAAGCGTATCGTTTTCGACAAAGAACTCAGCCTTGCGGAACATCTGAATCTTAAAGACAATTCACAAGACACTTATATCTTCAATTTCAAAAAGGACTTCAAAGACGGAAGAAACACATACATTAGATTGGATAGAAATTCAGAAGTGGTGAAAAGCATGTTGAGCTATTTGTATGAACAGAAAATATGTTCTCTTGTTGTAGAGGGCGGACGGAACACCTTGGATATGTTTTTGCAATCGGACTTGTGGGATGAAGCAAACGTAATCACAGGAACAACAAACTTTAATGTCGGCATACCTTCTCCTGTCATTCCGATAAAAGCCGCAAAGGTCGAAACCATAGGTAATAACACATTGCGAACATACTTCAATAAGTAAGTATTTAATCGATTGATTTTCCGACATCTCCGATGGGTATAACCCAAACGCCCTTTCAGTTTTCTAAAACGCCGTTTGGAGAAATTATAACGCCGTTCTGATTTTTTAGAACGGCGTTTTGCTAAATGCTTGATGTTTAAGGGTGTTTCTTTACGCTTAGGTGGCGGGGTTATTCCTTGTCAAACCAGCTTGCATAGGTTGGATAGGCATTGGAAATTCTCTTCACGGTTCCTTCCAATCGTTCTTGGTCTATGCTTTTTACCTTTTTTGCGGGACATCCTGCATAGACGCTGCCGCTTTCGCAATGTGTGCCTTCAAGAACCACCGCTCCGGCGGCAATGATTGTGTTACTCTCCACAACGGCTCCGTCCATTACGATGGCTCCCATGCCGATGAGAACATTGTCTTTGATGGTGCAACCGTGTACTATGGCGTTGTGGGCTATAGAAACGTAGTTCCCTATGCTTGTGGGGGCGGTTTTATAGGTACAATGTACGATTGCTCCGTCTTGAACATTGACGTAATCTCCCATTACTATCTTATCCACATCGCCTCTTACGACGGAATTAAACCAAAAGGAGCAGTGAGAACCTGTCTGCACGTCTCCTACTATTGTTGCATTGTCGGCGATAAAGTTTTCTTCGCCGAAACGGGGTGCAATACCCCTTACCTTTTTTATAAGTGCCATTATGTTGATTGTTTTATTGATTGAAGTGTGGCAGAGTGCCGTTTCGGCTCGGTATCACACTATAAAGATTTCCAAAATCTCCAATGAGTTTTGAGGCTCTATCAAAGCGGATTGACAAACAGCAGGAAGCATGATGACTTCACTTGCTTTCAATGGTATTCTTCCGCTTTCGGTATTGATGAAGCCTTGTCCTCCTACACAGAAATAAAGAACGAAAGTATCCAAAGCACTGTAATCCTTTCTTAATCCTTGGAAACAATGTATGTGGTTGACTGTGAAGAATGGTGTTGTCAGCATATTGCTTGTTTCATTCGGGTGATAATGGTAATGAATTTTGCCAGAATGTTTGTGGCTCTTCAAATCCAAGACCTGTAATGCCCGTTCCAAATGCAGAGGGCGTTCTTTACCGTTTGCATCTTTCCTTTGCCAATCATACAAACGATAAGTTACATCGCTGCTTTGCTGAACCTCTGCAAGCAGACAGCCCTTTCCGGCACTGTGAACCATTCCCGCAGGTATGAAAAAGAGATCGCCTTTCTCCACTTGTTCCGTATTCAAAACCTCAGGCAGACTGCCGTCTCTCACACGGTTGATGATCTCCGCTTTTGTCATGTTTTTATTGAACCCGTCGCAAATTCTGGCTCCTTTATCGGCTTGCAAGACATACCACATCTCATTCTTTCCGTTGTCAAGCCCTATACGTTCGGCATAATCGTCGTCAGGGTGTACCTGAACGGACAAATCGTCTGTCGCATCAAGGATTTTCAAAAGCAGAGGGAAGTTTTCGCCAAACTCATTGTAGTTCTCTTCACCCAAAAGTTCATCGGCGTACATTTCTATAACCTCTCGGATATTTGCCTCTGCCAAAAAGCCGTTTGCAACGACACTTTCCTGCTCAGCAAGTCCCGATAAACACCATAACTCGCCGCATGACGGCAAGGGAGAGTAGTCAACACCCAATAGATCTGCAATCTTGTGTCCCTCCCATATCCTTTGTTTGAACAGAGGCAGGAATTTAAGC
>URCX01000171.1 GCA_900546465.1 uncultured Bacteroidota bacterium
CTCCGCGGTCAAAGGAGTAGGCGGCTGCTTGTAAGAGATATTTGTCGCTGTTTTGGTTGCCGAGAACTTTCGCAAACTTTGCGGCAAAGGCATATAATAAGGATGTATAAGGGTGTTTTTCGATTAACCTCTCAACTGCTATGAGATTCATCAATTCGATTTGCGATTCATCGATTTCCAATATGTCGTTTAATCTCCTGTCCATGCTTTCCTGCGACGGCAGAGCCGTCTTTATTGTTTTTTTAATCCATTTCCTCCTTTGTGGAAACAGTCGGCAAATGTACAAAAAAAAACCTTACTCCCAAGAAAAGAGGCTCAAAAAACGCTGAAACGACAAAAAAATCATCTGTTAGCTTGTCCTTATGAAAAAAAATTGTACCTTTGCACCTCAAAAACAAATGATATACGATGAAAAGAACATTTCAACCTTCACGCAGGAAAAGAGTAAACAAGCATGGTTTCAGAGAAAGAATGGCAACAGCCAATGGTAGGAGAGTTTTAGCTGCTCGTAGAGCTCACGGCAGACACAAACTAACCGTTTCTGACGAGAGGTAGTTTACCGCTCTTTTTTGATAAGAGAGAAACCGAAAGATATTTACGAGAAGCATTGAAGTATTCCAATGCTTCTTTTTTGTGTTTTCATAATCGGGTGATGAAGTTGAAGAAAACGAAGACGAGATTGATTTTCGAGCAGGTAGAGATATTGGAAGCTGCTTCGGAAGGAAATTGTGTTGCGAAGGTGGACGACTTGGTGGTGTTTGTACCTTTTGTCGTGCCGGGTGATGTGGTGGATTTGGAGGTTTATCGTAAGAAAAAGAACTTTGCACAAGCCAAAGCAGTGAAATTTCATAAGTATTCGCCCCTCAGGGTTGAACCTTTGTGCGAACATTTTACCATTTGCGGCGGTTGCAAATGGCAGACGATGAATTACGAAAGTCAAGTCTTCTACAAGCAGAAGCAGGTCAGGGATAATCTGGAACGTATCGCCAAGGCGGATTGTTCTCTCATGCTTCCCATTCTGCCTTCCGAGAAGACAAGCGAATATCGCAACAAACTTGAATATACATTCTCCACAAAAGCATGGGTGGAAAACTACGATAAAACCATGCCTGCCCAAGGGGCTTTCGGCTTTCACGTACCCGGCTTCTTCGATAAGGTTTTGGACATAAAGTATTGTGCCTTGCAGCGAGAGCCATCGAATGAAATTCGCAACCATTTGAGGATTTATTGCAACGAACATGCCTTACCTTACTATGATATAAGAAATCACGAAGGTTTTATGCGTAACCTGATAATCCGCACAAGCAGTACAGGCGATCTTATGGTTATTGTTGTTTTCGCTTCGCAGAGTGAAGATATTTTTCCTTTGCTTGAAGACCTCAAAAGCAATTTTCCTCAAATCACTTCCCTTATGTATTGTATCAATGAGAAGTTTAACGACACTCTCGGCGACCAAAACATAATATTGTATGCGGGAAAGGATTTTATGGAAGAACGCATGGAGGCATTCGATGGAGGAGAGGCTCTACGCTTCAAGATACGTCCTAAAACCTTTTACCAAACCAATTCCCGACAAGCAGAAAGGCTTTACCACCAAGCGGCGGAATTTGCCGAGATAACGAAGCAAGACACGGTTTATGACCTATATACAGGTTGCGGAACTATAGCCAATTATGTTGCACGCTCGGCAAAAAAAGTTGTAGGCGTGGAATATGTTGAGGATGCAGTGGAAGACGCACGTTTGAACGCCGGGTACAACGGCATAAACAATGCTGTATTCCATGCAGGCGACATGGCGAAGATACTTAATGATGATTTCGTATCGCAAAACGGCAGACCTGAAATCATAATCACCGACCCGCCGAGAGCCGGAATGGCAGAGAGTGTGGTCAAACAAATATTGAAAATATCCCCACGAAAAATTGTTTATATCTCCTGCAATCCCGCAACGCAGGCAAGGGACATCTTCCTTTTGAAAGAGAAATACAATGTGGGCAGAGTTCGTCCCGTGGATATGTTTCCCCATACCCAACATGTGGAAAACGTGGTTGAATTGATATTAAAGCAAGACTGAAAAATGGATTACAATTTCAAAGAAACAGAAGCCAAATGGCAAGCCTATTGGGCAGAACATAAAACTTTCAAAGCCGAAATCGACAAAAACAAACCCAAGTATTACGTCTTGGATATGTTCCCTTACCCATCGGGAGCGGGGCTTCACGTAGGCCACCCTTTGGGATACATAGCCTCAGACATCTTTTCGCGTTACAAGCGTCTGCAAGGCTTCAACGTACTTCACCCCATGGGTTACGACTCTTACGGATTGCCGGCAGAGCAGTACGCAATACAAACAGGGCAACACCCTGCCATAACGACGGAACGCAATATCAACAGATACAGACAGCAGTTGGACATCTTGGGATTGTCATACGATTGGGACAGAGAGGTAAGGACATGCGACGAACACTATTATAAGTGGACGCAATGGATATTCCTCAAATTATTCGGCAGTTATTATTGCAACGATACGCAGAAAGCACGCCCCATATCGGAACTTGAAGAAATCTTTTCCAAGCAAGGCAATGGGGGAGAAGGCGGAATAAATGCAGCTCATTCCGATTGTGAGATTTTTACAGCCGAACAATGGAACAATTTCACCGAAAAGCAGAAGAGCGACATGCTTATGAACTATCGTTTGGCTTATCTTTCCGATTCCATGGTCAACTGGTGCAGCGAATTGGGTACAGTGCTTGCCAATGATGAAGTGGTGAACGGCGTAAGCGTCAGAGGCGGCTATCCTGTCGAAAGAAAGAAAATGCGTCAGTGGAGTTTGAGAATAACCGCATACGCAGAGAGATTGCTCAATGGCTTGGAGGATTTGGATTGGACGGATTCCATAAAAGAAATACAACGAAACTGGATAGGTAAAAGCCGCGGAGCAAGTCTTAACTTCAAGACGGAAAGCGGCGAAACCTTGGAAGTATTCACCACGAGAGCCGATACCATCTTCGGAGTTACCTTTATGGTGCTTTGTCCCGAGCATGAGATGATACCATCTCTCACAAGTCCGGAATGCAAACAGCAGGTTGAAGAATATGTTGCCTTTGCCAAGAACCGCAGCGAGCGTGAAAGACAAAGCGAAGTAAAGAAAGTGAGCGGTGTATTCACAGGCAGCTATGCCGTTCATCCTTTCAGTGGCAAGAAAATACCGATTTGGATTTCCGATTATGTTCTTTCCGGATACGGAAGCGGTGCAGTGATGGCAGTACCTGCTCATGACAGCAGAGACTTTGCCTTTGCCCGTAAATTCAATCTGCCGATTGTTCAAGTTGTTGTGCCGAAAGGCGAAGAGTCAAGCGACACCTCGCTTTGGCAAGAGAGCAAAGACAGCAAGGAAGGCAGCCTTGTGAATTCCGATTTCCTTGATGGTTTGGACGTAAAGCAGGCAATCAAAACGGCAATACACAGAATAGAAGAAATGAAACTCGGATTCGGTACAACGAACTACCGTTTGAGAGATGCCATATTCTCACGTCAGAGATATTGGGGCGAGCCTTTCCCAATCTATTATAAGGAAGGTATTCCTTATGCCTTGCCGGAAGAGGAACTCCCTTTGAAATTACCCGAAGTAGATAAATATCTGCCGACGGAAAACGGCGATGCACCCCTTGCAAGAGCCAAGAACTGGTGTACAAAGGAAGGGTGGCATTACGATTATAAC
>URCX01000172.1 GCA_900546465.1 uncultured Bacteroidota bacterium
CTATAACGCTTTACCAATTTTTATAACCTCCACATGTGAGTTCACTCGCTTCGACCAAGTCGATAAACAGTCGGCAGGAGAGTTCGTTCTATCCTCTGAAAACGGCGGAGGAATTGCACTCATATCGGCATCGAGAAAAATTCCTTCAAGAAATGAAATCAACAAAAACCTGCATAAATTTGCCGTAATCAAAGAAAACGGACAGGGATTGACTTTCGGAGAAGTTTTCATGAAGGCAAAAAACGCCACCAACTTAGTTGTGGAAGAGAGAAGCATAGGTCTGTTCGGAGACCCTGCTTTAAGGATAAGTCTTCCGCAATATAACGTTAAGACAACAAAGATAAACAACAACTCCTTTGAAGAGCCAAGTACGCAAGACACCATAAGAGCATTATCCAATATGTATATAGAGGGAGAAATAAGCGATGAAGCGGGAATGAGAGTAGAAGATTTCAACGGGAAAGTGCAAATTACTCTATTGGATAAGGCAAGCAATTATCGGACATTGGATAATGAGGGACTGAATACCGATATTGAGTTTGAACAACAAAAGAACATTCTTCATAAAGGCACAACCACTGTAACCAACGGTCGTTTCTCTTATCATTTTATGCTGCCTAAGGATATTGCATACAACTACGGAAACGGCAAAATCAGTTATTACGCACAATCGGACAGCCTTGATGCAGCCGGAAACTTCACAAACTTCATCATAGGCGGCATTGACACCACTGTAAACATACCGGAGAGCAGACCGAATGTGAGATTGTATATCAATGATACCAACTTCCGTAACGGCGGAATAACAGATGAGAATCCGCAACTCTTTGCAATAATCTCCGATTCCACAGCTATAAATACAGTAGGCACAGGTTTGGGGCATGACATAATAGCAAGACTGGACAATGCAGCCAACACATTCGTCTTGAACGACTATTTCGAACCGTCAGGCGAAGATTTTTCAAAAGGCATCATACGTTTCCCATTCTCCAAGCTCACGGAAGGAACTCATACTTTGAGTATAAGAGTCTGGAATGTCTTTAATTTCTCTTCGGAAGCAGAAATAACTTTCGTAGTCAAATCTTCCAAGCGAGGAGAAATGATGAAGTTGAAGAATTACCCCAATCCTTTCTCCGAAAGTACCGAAATAATTTTGGAGCATAATCAAGCAAACAGCATACTTTCGGCAGAACTGCAAATATTCGACAGAACCGGCAAATTGGTTCTTCAAACAGATGTTACTCCATACATAAGTACATATACCGTAGGACCTATACAATGGGACGGAAGCTCCAATGGCGGAGGACAAAGCGGCAACGGCATTTTCTTTGCAAGGATGCGATTGAAAACCAATACCGACGAAATTTACACAGAACCTCAAAAGATGGTCATTTTCGGTCGCTCGAAATAATAAAAGCATATTAAACACGTTTCAAACAAGCGTATAAAAATTATAGACAAGATGAAGAAAACACTAATCGCAATACTTCTTGCCACTTTTGCGTCAACAGGTTTTGCACAGTTGGATAACCCTAATGCGAATGTGGATTGGCTTACTGGAAAAGTAGAGGAGGGCAATCGTATAATTTCGACAGGAGTTCCCTTGTTGCTGATTGCTCCCGATTCGAGAGCCGGTGCAATGGGTGATGTAGGTGCCGCAAGCAAACCGGATGCAAATTCCATACACTGGAATGCAGCAAAACTTTCTTTCATGGAAAAACAAGCAGGTCTGACCTTCACTTACTCCCCTTGGTTAAGGGAAATAGTTTCCGACATCAAGCTTATGTATTTAAGTGCCTACTATCGCTTGGACGAACGTAACACCTTGGGAGCCTCTTTGACTTATTTCTCGCTCGGCTCCATAGATTTTTTCAGCGAAGACGGTCAGCAAACAGGAACATACAAGCCTAATGAATTTGCCTTTGACGTAGCTTATTCCATGAAATTATCGGAAAACCTCTCCATGTCCTTGACAGGAAGATACATTCGCTCAGATTTGACGCAGGGACAGAACGTTGGAACGACTTCAACGCACGCAGCCAATGCAGGAGCAGCCGATTTGGGATTGTACTACCAGAACAAAATCAATTTGGAAATGCCTTCGGAATATGCTTTCGGTGTTCAAATTTCCAATCTCGGTTCAAAGATTTCATATTCCGACAATATGGAAAGTTCTTTTTTACCCGCAAATTTGAGAATAGGCGGAAGATACAGCATGGACTTCGACCAATTCAACAACCTCTCCGTAATGGCAGACTTCAATAAACTTTTGGTTCCCACACCTCCCGTTTATGACGGAGAAGGTAACATATTCGCAGGAAAAGACCCCAATGTCGGAGTATTGCAAGGAGCAATCCAATCATTCTATGACGCACCCAACGGCTTCAAAGAAGAATTGCAGGAAATAAGCATGTCTCTCGGTTTGGAATATTGGTACAACAAAATACTTGCCGTTCGTGCCGGATATTTCTATGAAGCAAAGAACAAAGGAGCAAGGAAATATCTGACCCTTGGAGCAGGATTACGCTACAACGTAATGGGCTTGGACATCAGCTACCTTATCTCCACCTCAGCCCTAAACAACAATCCCTTGAAGAATACTTTGAGAGTATCACTCTCTTTCGACCTTTAAGCAAAACCGAAACGCCGTTTGAGAAAATTCTTTCGGCGTTTTAATTTTCTGAATCGCCGAAAGAAAAAATTAGAACGGCGTTTCGTTTTCGTGCTTTGCAAAAGATTGGTTTTCAGGTAGTAATTTATGCTCGGATTTCTATATTCTGCCCCAGTATTTTCGCAAGAACCATTCGCCTCCGAGGCAAAGAACGATTGCTATCCAATACCAAATACTTTCAATTAACTTTTGGTTATGAGTCTCTGTGTGTATCAGGGGTTTGATTGTATCGTTCTGCAAGAGTAATTGCTCCAATGTTTCCAACTGTGAGGGATAAAGCATTTTTGCAGTCGTCTTTCGGGAAAGTGTGTTCAACATGCCATGGTCTGCAATGAGGTTCACTGCCTCTGCCTCTGTTTCTGCAACGACGAAGGAGCCTTCTGCTTTGTAGCTTACGCCGGAAAGTTTGGTTTGTGCAAGATATGAATAGCTGCCGGCGGCGAGTGTTCCGGCATTAAGGAAGTAAGCATTATTCGTTTTAGAGAATGTATGTTTGTATTCCATGCCTTTTTGGTCGCGAAAGGTGATTTGAACTTCCGGAGTGTTGATTAATTGGTATGATTGATTATATAATTCGGCTTCAAAGCAAACATTGCTTCCTCTGTTGAAGATATTATCGTGTTTAACCCTGAAGAGACTTTTGTCGGCACTGCTTACGAGGTATTGTATGCTCTTTGACATTATCTCGTCCGCCTCGTCGCTGCTTTGATTCAACAGCATGTTTTGCAATCTCCACTTCCAGATGTTCTCTCCGCAGATGATACCGCTTTTTTGCTGTGCATTATTATGGAAACACAGCAAAGGATAGTCGGTTTTCACTCCGTTTATATATTGGTATGCTACTGCCTGAGTAGCGGGAGAAGCATTGAAACGAGCCAAAGGGGCATTCAATGGCGGCATATCGCCGAATATATCGCAGGCAGCTTTGCCGAGTGAGAACAAAGTGAAGTTCGGATTGTACAAAGCCTGTGATTGGGTTTGGGAAGACTTATTATAGGGTGTTACAACCAAACCTGCGTCAAGGCGGTT